>CAMSQT010000007.1 GCA_947062645.1 uncultured Clostridium sp.
CTCGGTAGTATTGTTGAAATTCATAATCAAAAAGTTGGAATTTATAAGTCCCCTGATGGAAAAATTTATGCAGTCAAGCCGATTTGTACCCATCTACGGTTGCTTGCTTTCTTGGAATGATGTGGATAAGACTTGGGATTGCCCTTGCCATGGCTCTCGTTTTGATTTTCGTGGCAAGAACTTATATGACCCTGCTTTTAAGAATTTAGAGACTTATTCTATCCAAGATGATTGATTTGTTTTTTACTTTTTTCTTGTTTTTTATTGACTTGTAGCCGTTTTTTTGCTACAATTTCTTTAATAAATCATATATTTATATGCTTTATTTTTTGTTTATTGAACTAGATTTCTGCTTAAAACCAAGTAATCTAGTTCTTTTTTTATAGCCTATTATTAAGATTTTCTAAGACTTTTTAAAAAATTGACGAATTTTGTGGTTTATGATACGATTATGGAAAATAAAAAAGGGAGGAATTACTATGTATGGTATGAGAGGTTATGGTGTTACATCTTTAAACAGTGCCATTGGAAGTTCTGTATGGATTATTGTTTCTTTGATTTTAGCTGTTGTAGGTGGTATTTTAATTTATTTTCTATTTTTAAGCAAAAAAAATGAAGGGAAGTTTACTGGTTTTCTTGGCTGGGTTTATGATTTTCTATCTTTTAAGAAAATGTTTTTAGAGACTTTGCTTAAGATTACTTATTTGATTGTTGCTTTATATGTTACTTTGTCTTCTTTTGCTTTGATAGGTGCTAATTTCTTACTTTTCTTAGTAACATTATTTTTAGGAAATCTTGTTGTAAGAATTGGTTATGAGTTTTCTTTGATTTTACTAGTGATTTGTAGAAATACAACGGAAATTGCTAAGAATACTAAGAAAGTAGAAGATAAAACAGAGGATAAATAGAATAAATCTTTTAAAGAAGCTTTTTTAGGCTTCTTTTTGTTATGCTAATACTCTTAAAAATTCGTCACTTTTTAAAACAAAAATAAAAAATAGCAAGTTTTGTATTCCTTGCTATTCCTACGTTTTGCCTTATAAAAAGGTGGTCGAGGCGACAGGGATCGAACCTGCGACCTCATGGTCCCAAACCACGCGCGCTACCAACTGCGCTACGCCTCGATATGTGTCTTCAGCTAGTTAAGACTTATATATGATAACACATTCAAATTGATTTTGCAATATTTTTTCTAAATTTTTTCAACTTTTTTTGTTTTTTACTTGAAAATTGGGTTAATAGCGGTTATAATAATATATGGTTATCATGTGCCCGTAGTTTAGCTGGATAGAATGCGAGGCTACGAACTTCGAGATCGGGGGTTCGAATCCCTCCGGGCACACCAAAATCTTAAGGCTTTCCTTAAGATTTTTGCTTTGTATGTCTATTTATGTTATAATAAATTTATAAAAATATACAAGGAGGTATTATGATGCCAGTATTTTTCAAAAAAATCAATCAACATGCTTATCAAGCTACAAAAGTGATAAATCGGGGAAAGACAACAGAAATTTTAGGTATCATTAATAAAAACCTAGAAATTTCTCCTTCTCCTGATTTAAAAAAACCATTATCTAACTACTATATTGAACAAATAAAAAAGGAATTTAGGAGAGATATTCTAAACTCCAAAAAGAATCCACTTTAATCCGTGGATTCTTTTTTCTCCTCATTTCCTTCTCGTCCAAAAATCATATCTTCTTTTTTATTATCCTCATTTTCTTGCTTTTTAATAGCATCCATAATCATAACAAACTTAACACTTCCCTCATTTTCTCCATTTAACATGGTAAAATGATTATACTCTTTTGTCAATTCCTCTAATTTCTCAAGACGTTTTGTTAAGTCCTTCACATCTCCATTCATATAATTACAAATCTTTTGAATCCCCTCTTCACTAAAAGCCGTAATTCCATTTGCTAATTGATTGGCTCCTTGATTTAATTCATTTGCTCCACTTTGCAAAGCATCCGTTCCTTCGTTCAATGCTCCTAATCCATTCGTTAGCTGGTTTAATCCCTCTCCTAGCGTATTCATTTGTTCTACTACATTAGATTGTGCTTGTGCCTTTACTTGATTAGCTACTTTTTTAGCCGTTTCCATTGCTACTTGTTTTACCATTTCTTTTGCTTGGGTTTCTATGGTTTGGCTAATAGATTGACTCATTTGATTAGCTGATTGCTGTACTTTTTGACCTGTTGTAGTAACTGCACAAGTGCTAGCATTTTGTGCTACTGTTTTAGCAAGTTTCAAAACTTGTTCTTGCTCATCCTTAGTTAGATTTGCCATCAAATTTTGATATTCTTGACTATTACTTAAGTCGGTTACCGCTTTGGTTGTACTTGTTCCTACAATTCCTTGCACCTCTGTTTGTGAAAAAGAAAGTTCTTGAATCTTGTTTGCTACTAGCTTTCCTATTTCTGTAAAATCAATAGCTTGCTTTGCTTGCTCACCAATTACATTTAAAGTATTTATATCTAATGCTTCACTTTTGTCATTTGTCAACTGCCTAGTTGCCTTATTTACCTCTTCTTTGATTTGCTTAGCACCACCATAAGCTGTACCAGTTCCTACCTTCAACTCCTGTACCCCTTCTCTTAAAGTATTAGTTCCTTCTGCTAAATTGGTTCCTCCTTTTTTGATTTGCACACTTGCCTGTTCTAAGTTATCTACTTGGTCATATACCTCGTCTAGTTTATCTAAAAACTTTAAGTCATTTTCTTCTAATATCTTTGGTGTTACAAAAGTCATGATATTTCTCATCTCAAAATCGGTTGCATCCATTTGAATTTCAATATCACTTGGAATTTCAATTTCATTCTTGTTTAAGCTGTCTTGTAATCCTGGCAGAGCAATTCCCATAACAAGGCTTTTACTGCCATCATCTATTACTTTTCCATTTGTTATTTTAATATTTTTGTTGGTATCATTTTTCAACATAGTTCCTGCTACTACAACAAATGGTGTATACATTTTTTCTTCTTTCCCATTGATAGTTACCATGTGTTCTTCTTTATTTTGATATTGTATGGTTATCTTTACATGACCTGTTTTTCCTGCTATTTCTTCTGCTGTTACTTCTTTTCCATCTAATTCATATTGTATTTGACATGCAATTGGTAAGTCTTTTTGGCTTTCGCCTTGATAATAAATATCTTTTTTGTCTGCTTTCCAAATTAGGAAGTTTCCCTCTTTTATAAATTCTTCTTCTCCATTAGTATTTTCAATGTTTATTAAGTCTGTGATATCTTCTATTGTATTCTTTTTTTCTTCATTTTTAAGTCTCGTACTTACAATTGTTTCATAAACATTTCCTTCCTCATCCATTTTAGAATATACAGTTTCATCTTTTGTGTAAGCAAATACTGGCAAAGTATAAGCACTCATTGTAAATAATAATGCTCCTGAAATAATTTTATTTTTTAATTTCGTTTTCATTTTTATCTTTCCTTTCTTTTTTGTGCGAGAATTTTGGAACAGGGGACACTCTTCTATTTATCTTATGGTTAAGGACTGTCCCTAAATCCCCACTTTGGGGATTTAAGGAACGTCCCCCAATCCCTATTAAAAATGCTGGTAATATTGTAATTACTGTTATCATACTAATGATGGCTCCTCTTGACATAAGGGTACATAGTGAACCTATCATTTCTATTTTAGAGTACGCACCTACTCCAAAGGTTGCACCAAAGAAGCATAATCCACTTACTATAATGGAACCAATGGAGTCTTCTAAAGCCTGTTCTACAGCTTGTTTTTTGTCTTTTCCTTTGCTTAAGTTTTCTTTGTATTTTGTGGTAATTAATATGGCATAGTCTATGGTGGCTCCTAATTGGATGGTTCCTATTACTATGGAAGCTACAAATGGCAAGGTAGTTTCTGTGTAATAAGGGATTCCCATGTTAATGAATATGGCAAATTCTATGACAGTTATTAGAATAATTGGTAAACCAATGGATTTTAGGATTATCAGCATTATAATAAATATAACCGCGATAGATACTATGTTTACGCTATTGAAGTCATGGTCACTAATTTCTACTAAGTCTTTCATAAGTGGTCCTTCTCCTGCTAAGATGGCGGTATTATCATATTGCTTGATTATTTCGTTGATTTTGGTGATTTGTTCGTTTAGTTCATTAGTTGCCATTTCATATTTTGAATTGATAATTAACATTTGATATTTATCATTTTCGAAGATGCTTTTGGCTTCTTCTGGTAGTATTTTATCTGGTAAGTTTCTAGCTATTTTAGGATAGCCTAATGTCCATTCAATTCCATCTATTTTTTCTATTTTATTTAACATTTCACTTACTTTGTAATCTGATAATTCTTTATTTACTAATAGTACTTCTGCTGATACGACATTAAATTTTTCTTTTAGTATACTGTTTGCTTCTACACTTTGTAAGGTTTCTGGTAAGGATTTGTCTAAGTTATAGTAAACTTTGGTATGGGTGTATCCGTAAAAAGCAATTGGTAAAATGATAAGAAACAGAATAATAATTGCTTTGTGATGCTTGATGGTAAAGTTGGTTACAGTTTTAAATTTTGGTATGAATGGTTTGTGTTTTGTTTTTTGAATTAGATTGTCTAGTACTAAAATGAAGGCTGGTAATATGGTAATTACACTAATGACCCCTAATAATACGCCTTTTGCCATAACAATTCCAATGTCTTTTCCAAGTGTTAGGTTCATACTACAAAGTGCTAAAAATCCAGCAATGGTAGTTAATGAACTTCCTATTACTGCTCCCATAGTTTTACTAATGGCATGTGCCATGGCTTCGTTTTTGTCATTGTTGTTTTTTTGTTCCGCTTGATAACTATGATATAAAAATATCGCAAAGTCCATGGTTACTCCTAATTGGAGTACCGCACTTATGGCTTTTGTGATGTAAGATATTTGCCCTAAGAATACGTTCGTTCCCATGTTATAAAGGATTGCCATTCCTATGTTTAGTAAGAGCAAAATTGGTACAATATAGGAGTCTAAAGCAAGTTGTAAAATAATAATACATAAAATGACTGCTATTACAACATAGATAGCAATTTCTGCATTAGATAGGTCTCTGGTGTCTAGTATGGTGGCCGACATGCCACTAATTTTGCACTTTTGGTCTGTAATATTTCTTAAGGTTTCAATTGTTTTAATGGTGGTGTCTGCTGAAATACTATCTTTGAAAGCTACAAATAATAAGGTGTCTTCTTGTTTATAGACTTTCTCTTTTATTTCTTCTGGTAACATTTGCGTTGGAATACTTGTTCCGATAGCGTCTGTAATTCCTATTACTTTTTCTACGTTGTCTATTTGTCTTATTTGATTTTCTAGTTTAATGATGTCTTTTGTTTTCATGTTTTCAACTACAATGATGGAAAAGGCTCCCATGTTAAATTCTTCTGATAGAATGTTTTCACCTTGTATGGTTTCAATGTCTTCTGGTAAGTAAACTAATATGTCATAGTTGATTTTGGTTGCTTTGATTCCTATGATAGATGGTACTAGTAACAAAATCGCAAGTATTAGAATCGCTTTTTTGTATTTGGTTACAAATTTTCCAAATTTTAATTTAAACATTTTTCTTCTCCTTGTTTTTGTATTTAAGTTTTTAAGGTTATCCTTATAAACCTGTATATGTGATTTTTCAAAATGACTATTGGTCACTTTTTTATATTATATTACTTTTATGACCATTGGTCAATACTTTTTTAAATTTTATTGCTTTTTTTTTTACTTTATGCCATAATACAATTATAAAAAGTTAATAGTTATTAACTTTTAAATAATTATATTTAGGAGCATATTATGGGAATATTAGAACAAAAAAATGAAAAAGAACATAGATTACTAGACACTGCTTTTAAGTTATTTACGGAAAAAGGAATCAAAAGTACTTCTATCCAAGAAATCGTAGATAATGCCAATGTTGCAAAAGGTACTTTTTATTTATATTTTAAAGATAAGTACGAAATTCGTGATGTCTTAATTGTAAGGAAATCAAAAAAATTATTTACAGATGCTTTAACAAAAATGAGAAAAAACAATATTCAAGCTTTTGCTGACCAAATTATTTTTATTATTAACTATGTGATTGACGAACTTGTTAAAAATCCGCTTCTTTTAAAGTTTATTTCTAAAAATTTATCTTGGGGTGTTTATAATGAAACCATTCTTAAGTTGTATAATAAGCAAGAAGAAGCAGAAGATGGTCTATATTCTTTGTTTTTAAAAGGCATAGAAGAAAATCATATTAACGTAAAAAATCCTAAGGTTACTTTATTTATGATTATTGAACTCGTAAGCTCTACTTGTTTCGATGCTATTTTGTATCAAAATCCTTTGCCAATTGAGGAGTATAAACCCTTTTTGTATGATGCCATTCGTGGATTTTTGAAATAATTGTGTGGAACATTAACTTCCACACATATTTTTTATCTCTTCCCCATATATATCATATAGAGGTGATTTTTTTGCTCATAAAATCATTTAAAATAAATAAAAAACTATTTATCCTTTGCCTTATAATAGCAATTTTACTATCTAGTATTGCTATTTATTACTCTTTTGCCAATAGTTCCATGACAGACGAAAAAGAAACAGAAGAAAAAAAGGATTTTATCAAATGGGTAGATTTTAATGTAACAGCAGAAGTATTGAATTTAACAGCCAAATTAGATATTGACTCTCATAATAAGCAAGAAGAAGTTGTTTACAACTGGATTGAATTACTCTCCTATTTATCTTGTAAAAATGGTGGGAATTTTAAAAATTTTAATAAAAATGATTTAAATTCTTTGGTAACAGAACTAAAAAATGGACAGACCATGGAAGAATTAACACAAAATATGAAGTTTTATGATTATTACTATGAAAGTTATTCGGCTGTCTTAGGTGGATTTATTGGTAATTATTCGGTAGAAGTCGTAAAAGAAGATGGTACAAAAGATTTTCAAGAAAAGTATGGCCTAAAAGCTTTTTTGCCGATTGCTAAAAATTATTCTTTTAGCCATTATGACGATTTTGGAAATTCTAGGTCTTATGGTTTTAAAAGAACTCATTTAGGAAATGATTTGATGGGAAGCATTGGTACTCCTATTATTGCAGTAGAATCTGGTACGATTGAAAATTTAGGTTGGAATCAGTATGGTGGTTGGCGAATTGGGATTCGAAGTTTTGATACGAAACGCTACTATTATTATGCTCATTTACGAAAAAATCACCCTTATGCAGAAGGATTAGAAAATGGCATGACGGTTAAGGCTGGTGATGTGATTGGCTATCTTGGTATGACTGGCTATAGTGTGAAGGAAAATGTGAATAATATTAATGTTCCTCATTTGCATTTTGGCTTGCAACTAATTTTTGACGAATCACAAGTGGATAGCCCAAATGAAATTTGGATTGATGTATATCATATTATTGAGTTTTTGCGGAAAGAATCGTAGTGAGGTTTATATGGCAAATGAGAAAACTAAAGATTATGCTAGGAAGTTTGATTTTATGGAAGAAAATTTAGTAGAATAGGTCGAACTTTGTCAGTTTTTGTTATATTATGTTAAATTTGCTTTTTATGGAAATATATGGTATAATTAATTTCTATAAATAAAAGGAGGTACACTCAGATGTATACAAAAGATTGTGTCGTAAGACGGATAAGAACACTAGGACCTGCTGGATTTATCCAGTCTATTTCTTCTACTGATTTGCCTGATCAATTAGCAGAATCTTTAGAAGATATTGGCGTTCTTGTCAATGGGGAACCATGTTCAAAGGAAATCTTCCGTCTTGCAGTATAAACAAATTTTTCCCATAGCTACACTTGGAGCTATGGGATTTTTTATACTCAAATTTCAAGTGTAACTTTTTATTTCTTCCCCAAAACAATCTTAATTTCCTTATTAATCTTCCCTCTTGTCACCTTTAAAGTCACCTCGTCATTTGGTTTTTTGGTATAAATATATTGTCTTAAATCATTCATGGTATTAAGTGGCTGATTATCAATAGCCGTTATAATATCGCCTTCTTTTAATTCCGTATTATCAGCTGGTGCATTTTTTGTAATCTGTGCTACATAAATTCCTTTTTCAAAATTGGCATGTGGTGTATTACTTAAATAGGGAATTACCTCCTTATCATAAGCATAAATACCGAAGAGTTGCTTCCTCAAATGAGCCAGTCGCTTTAAAGCTTTCAATAATTGGCTTTATAATATTAATGGGAACGGCAAATCCAATTCCTTCTGCTGACGAGATTTTAACTGTGTTAATCCCTAATACTTCTCCATTGGGATAAATAATAGGCCCTCCACTATTTCCTGGATTTATAGTAGCATCGGTTTGAATTAAATCTGTCATATAAGAAGATTTGTCCTGTTCTTCTAATTTAATTGTTCTATTTTTAGCACTAATAATACCTGAAGTAACCGTTCTTCTAAATTCATAGCCGAATGGGATTACCGGATGGCATATACCGTTTCTCCTACTCGAATTTGACTAGAATCACCAAATGTTACATATTCTAAGTTTTTGGCATTGATTTTGGTAATGGATAAATCTAGCCCAGAATCACTCCACATAACAGTTCCATCGTAACTATTTCCATTTTCTAATGTGATATAACATTTACTGTATTTTTCTCCTGTAACATGTTCATTGCTTAAAATATAACCATCTTCTGTTACAATCATTCCCGTTCCTAAACCTAATTCACTTTCTGTGCTTTTAGATAAAATGCTATTTCCTGCATTTTTTAGTTTAGATATTCCTACTACTTTTTTGGTTGTTTCTTCTATGATATCGGCTACATTTTTACTTTCTTCTTCTACTTTTTCCACAGTTTCTTCCTTGATTGTGGATTGTGTTTTGCTTGCTTCATAATTAGATGGATTGATTTCTATTTGTTGATAGGTTGTGTATAGGTAAAAGATAAATATCCATACTAAGATAGCAAGTGTTGCTATGATAAATATTTTTTTGGGACTACTTTTGGCTTTTTGTTTTCTTTTCAATTTTTTCCACCTCTTAAGTAGTGTTTCCCTTTTTTGGTTTTTTAAACGATGTTTTTTGGGACTTAGGTCAAAAAACATCATTGATACCAGTATTTAATACCTATCGTACCAGCACCAAATACCATATTTCCTGAAGTAACTTTATTTTGTGTTGACCAAGTAAGTGTAGTAGCATCACCGATTTATAATAGATATACCTGATCTAGCATAATAAGTTAGCCTTATATCGTCTATATCTTTTATACTTTTTTGGTAAGATCCCCACCAAGCACCTTTGTGTCCAGTACAATTTACACCATATTCATAATTTCCATACCCTGTCGATGATGCAGTATAAAAAGCCGTCCAAAAAACTGCTTTTACACCAGATGGTATATTAGCAGATACAGATCCATTTCCTGTGTACGCTTTGTCATCTATAGAAAGTTCTTTCATTCCATTATTAATATAACGATGTACTCCGATTAGCCATTCCTGCATTATAACTTGGCCTACTATCTATTGTACCACCCGAATAATAACCTGCTGGTAAGCTTTCTAAAGTATTATTTTTTGACCAATTTAAAGTTCCTCTGTTTGGCATTGTACCAGATAACCCTGTATTATTTGAATTAGAAAAGGTATAACCGCTTAAAACTTGTGACTCTGTTGCATTTCCTGTTGATTGCTTTTTCGTTAAATCTGCTACTTGTGTATTTAAGGTTCCTATTGTATTATTTAAAGTTTCTACACTATTTTCTAATTGACCTATTTTTTCGTTCTTTTTTTCTAACTCCTCATTTTTAGATGCTAGTTGCGTATTTAAATTATCTGCTTCTGTTTGCTTATTTTCTAATTCTTGCTCTAAATTTGCTATTTCCGTTTCTAATCTTTGCTTACTGCTTTTTTCTTCTGCTAATTGTGCATTTAAACTTCCTATCGTACCTTCCAGTTCTTGTATTCGTTTTTCTAATTCTGTTATTTTATCTTTATTATCTTCAGGAATTTTATCGTTTCCTTCAAGAATATCTTTCAAACTTATTTCTCCATATTCTGTTACAATTTTATCGCCATCTTCTTGCATTTGACCATATTTCATTACTATTTCATTTAATTTTTCTTTAGTTAAACCTTCTTTTTCCATTTGCGCTGCTAAAATGTCTAAACTAATTTGTTCTTTAATACTTGCTAGATTACTTGTTTTCGTAGCTTCTTGGGCTTTTGTTATGATACCATCATTTGTTATAAAACTCATGGTTACACCTGCTAATATTAACAATATTACTATGGTTACTACTAATGCTACTAAAGTTACTCCTTGTATTTTTTTCATCTTTTTGCTTCTCCTTTTGTTTCCCTATTTATTATTATTTTATTATTTTATCAAAACCAAAAGTTTTATGTCTATATGTTTTTAAATAGCATTTAGTTTTCTATTTCATGTTGCGTTCAGTTTATAGTGGTAAAGATATGCGAAAATGCAAGAAAATCTAGGTTATTGAAAATGTAAACTGAAGAACAGCAAAAATACAAAAGAACCTTGTAAAATGCCGAATAATGCAATATAATTTCATTAAAATAACAAGAAAATAAAAGGGGATATAAGGAAATGAAAAAGAATTTGAAAATAATTATACCAGTTGCTATTGTTATCACAATATTAGCAGTAGTGGGAATAGTATTTTTTACTAGTAAAGGTGGCGGAAATGGAGAGGCAATAGACGAAAAAACAGATTTTTTAAGCCAAGCAACTATTTTAGATTTGGAAAAATTAAATAGCGAAAAGAAGAAAAATGAAGCCAGGGCAAAAGAAACATATCAAGATAAAATATTTATATTAACAACTACAGTAAGCACAATTGAAACAAATTATTTCTATGGTTATGATATAGGTGGAAGTTATTTAGTAACGGTTTATCTAAAAAATAAAGAGGAATTAATAGAACTCAATAAAGATGATAATGTTGTTATAGTTGGTAAAATGACAAATATGACAACAAGTCGTCCCGAAATTTCGTCAGCTTATATAATAACAGATAATGAAAATTTAATTTGGGCTAAAACTAAAGAAAATGGTTATGATAAAATAACATATTGTGATTATACATATAATGATAATGGATTAATAACGGGTTATAAAGAAAAAAGAAATAATTACACATATGAAATAACATTAGAGTATGACAATAAAGGAAATTTAACAACTAGAACTCAAAAATCTAATAGTAATGAAACAGAAACAGAAAGCAATTCCTATAATGAAGATAATACAATTAATACAACATCTATTACAACATCAAATCCAGATAATATTGAAAATGGAAAAGTATTTCAATATACATACGAAAAAGATGATAAAAATAGGATAATAAAAAAGACATCCGTAACAACTACAAGAGATAATTATACTTTAGTTTATACTTACGAGTATGACGATAAAGATAGAATAAGTAAAGAAACTCAAACAAGTCCAAATTCTACTTATGAGATTACTTATGAATATGACAAAAATGATAATGTAATAACAAAAAGAAGTAAAAGACTAGACAAGCAAGGAGTCTCTTCAACAACATATAAATATGAAGTCGTTGGTATTAAATCGAAGAAATAAGTAAAAAGAAGAATTTGAATCAAAGAAAAATCAATTATTAGAATTATAAGGGGGGATATAAGAAAATGAATAATAATCAAAATTCAAAAAGTGGAATTATAGTAGCAGTTATAGTAGCAATTATAATGCTTATTATTATTACTGGTATTTTTAGTGATAGTTCAAGCTCAAGTAGTTCCAAAAGCAAGATAACTCAAAAACAAATTGAAAGCACAGGATATAAAAAGAAAAGTGATGGAAAATACTATTATACAGGTAAAGGAGTTAATTAAATATGAAAAAGAAAAAAGTTATCATTTCAATATTTTTAGTATTGTTATTACTAACATCAGCTTTTGTTGTAGTAGAGGCAACAAATGGAGAAGGGGAAAATGCTTTTGAAACATTGAAAAACTTAATAACTGGAAATACTAATAGAATTGAAAAATTAGAAAATCAAGTTGATACTTTAGAAAATGAAATTGACAAGTTAAAAAAAGAAATAATAGAATTACAAAAGTCAAAAGAAGAAACAACAGATAATAAGGCAAGTAATACAAATAGTTCAAATAAGAAAACTACAAATAAAAGCCAAAGTGTTACTACTACACCAAATTATCAAAATCAAATAGACACATTAAATCAAGAAGTAAAAACATTAAAGAAAAATCATGTAATAACTAAAGAAGATTTAATTGGGACGTGGATCTTTGGCAGTGAAGGAAAAATCATATTTAAAAGTGATGGAACTGCTACTATGTTATCAATCTATAATGACGGAACATACGGAGAATCAACTTACAAATATTCTATAAATAATAATTGGATAACACTTGAAGGAAAAAGCACTACTTATTCATTATACTGTACATATATAAACGGAAAAGTGAACTTTACATCTGGTAAACAAATGGTAAAAGAAAGTAATGATACAACAATCAACGACAATATTTTAATTAAGGATATAGCTTTAGTCATAAGATTACAAAATCAAATATCAGAGTTAAAAGAAAAAGGAGAAGTAGCAAAACTGGAAGCAATAACAAATGAAAATTTGCCAAATGCTGATAAAGAGGTAATAAAAAAAGGTTATCAAGAGGCAATCAATTATTATAGACAAGCAATAGCAAAATATTCAGAATTAGAAAGTGCAGAATATAAAAATTATAGTGATAAAAAAGCACAATTAGAAACAAAAATCGCAGAGATTCAAACCAAAATAGATAATTTAAAATAATAATGCGGAAACGAAGAATTAAAAGCCGTCTCTATTATGAAACGGTTTTTAATTCTTCGAATCTTTTTACTTTTTGGGTTGTGGTTTTTGCAAAAGGTTTTGTTGTAATTTCGATTTTTTTAACATGTTTATAAATTGGCAAAGCTTGGTTAATCTTCTTAATTTCTTCCCAAATAATTTGCTTATATTGTTCTTCTGTTTTTTCTCCTAATGCTTCCCTTATTAGATTTGGTTCATATACAATTTTAGCACATAGCATGGTATCTGTTTTGCTTTCTTCTCTTTGGTATACTAAACTTTCTAGTAAGTATGGAATTCGATTAATTAATTTCTCAATTTCCTGTGGGTATACATTCTTTCCATTTTTTAATACGATAACGTCTTTTTTTCTTCCTGTTACAAATAAAAATCCATCTTCGTCTACATAGCCATAATCTCCTGTTTTGAACCATCCATTTTGTAATACCTTTTTCGTTTCTTCTTCATTTTTATAGTAACCGAAGCATAATACTTGGTCCTTTGACTACTATTTCCCCAATTCCTTCTTGGTTTGGTTCTTCGATTTTTACTTCTAAATTGTCTAATACTAGACCAACAGATCCTGGTCGTTTTCTGTCATCTGCTTCTGCAGAAATAACAGGTGAGGTTTCCGTTAGCCCATAACCTTGTGTAGAATTAATTCCTAAGTTTTTGTATCCTATGATGGTGTCTTTGTCCATTGGAGCTGCCCCATATAAAATGGTTCTTAAGTGTCCTCCTAAAATAGCTTCTAGCGGAATACTTTGTTCAAGCGCTTTTTTTATTTTTTTGTACATTGTCTCAAGCACAACAGGTACTGCTACAAATACAGATATTTCGTATTCTTTTAGGTTTGCTTGGATGTATTTTAGTCCATCACAAAAAGCAACGGTTGTTCCCCAATATAGCCCAAATAAAAAAGTTATGGTACATTCAAAGGTGTGGTGAATTGGTAAAAAGGATAGTAATGTGTCAGTTGGATATAACTTTAGATAATGGCTAAGGGATTCTATGTTGGCACAAATGTTGTTTTGTGATAGCATAACAGCCTTTGGTGCGTCTGTAGTTCCTGAGGTAAATAGCATAATAGACATTTTATTAGAATCGATTTCTATTTCGTCATAAGTTGTGTCTCCGTTTTTTAGTAATTCTTCTCCTTTTTGTAATAATTCCTTCCACGCTTCCTGGTCGTCCATGTTAATGGCTACTTTTACACTTGGTTGCTCTTCTATTATTTTTTCGATTAAGTCCTTATGCTTGTTTTCAAATATTACTGCGGTTGCTTCACTTCTTTTGATTAGCATTTCTAGTTCATTATCTGGCAAAGCTCTGTCTAATGGTACAACTGTCATATTCCCTGTTGTGATGGATAAATAGCTCAAACACCATTCGTAACGGTTGTTTCCTACTAATACTATTTTTTTATTTTCTAATCCTAAGTGTAATAAGGTTGTGCTTAGCCTCTTGATTTCTTGTTTGAAGTTTTTATATTTGACTTCTATATATTCTGGTTCTTTGTTTGTTGCCTCTTTTTTATATTTATACACAATGTGTTCTTCGTCTCCTCTTTTAGCTACTTCTAATAGTTGTCTGAAATTTTTAATTTTTTCGATTCTAACATCATTCATTCGTTTTCCTTCTTTCTTCTGTTTGCCTTATTTTACTATACCAAGAAAAAAAAAGCAAGCAATTAGCTACAGAGTCAAAAAACATCGCTACAAAATATTGCATTTTTCGTATAAGAATTATATAATAACCATAAATCTAACAAAAACTTAAGAAAATAGGTGAAAAAAATGTCAAAAAAAACTGTCTATCCATTAACCAATCCACAAAAAAATATATGGGATACCGAATTATTCTTTAGTAATTCGAATCTTAACAATATCTGTGGTTGTATTTTTATAGAAGATAAAATTGATACTACGGCTTTGGAAAAAGCTATCCAATTATATGTAGAAAAAAATGATGCTTTACGATTAAAAATACAAGTAATCGATGGAAAACCTTATCAATACTTAGAAAATTATACTCCTTTTTCCATTGACATTGTTTCTTTAAAAAATAAGGAAGAAGTAGAAATGTTCAATCAAGAAATTGGCAAAAAACCTTTTTCTCTTTTGAATTCTACTTTATTTTCTTTTACTATATTTCAATTACCAGATGGTTGTGGTGGCTTTAATTTCACCCTACACCATCTAATTGCTGATGCTTGGGGAATGAGCTTAATCATTCGTGATGTTATTTGTTTATATGACGGTCTTATACATAATCAGCCAATTAACTATACTGCTTGTCCTTCTTATTTAGAATACATTTCTTCACAAGAAAATTATTTAACCTCTTCTCGTTTTAAAAAAGATGAGGAATTTTGGAATTCACTTTTTGATAAAACACCAGAAGTGTCTTATATATCTAATGTTAAAAAAACAGATTTTGATACAAAGGCCAAAAGAAAAACTTTCCATTTGCCAAATGAATTATATGCCCAAATTATGGATTTTTGTAAAATGTTAAATACCTCTATTTATACGTTTTTTATGGCTGTTTATTCTTTATATCTATCAAAAATCAACCAAACCACCTCACCTATTATTGGTACACCTATTTTAAATAGAAGTGGTAAAAAAGAAAAAAATATGGCGGGTATGTTCATTAGTACCGTTCCTTTTAAAGTAGAACTTGACACTAATGATACTTTTTCAGACTTTTTAAAGCAAGTAGCTAGTACACAGCTTTCTATTTTCAAACATCAAAAATACCCTTATGATAAGCTTTTACAAAATGTCAAAAAGAAATATAATTTGAGTGAAAATTTGTATGATTTAGTCTTATCTTATCAAAATGCAAGAGACGAAAATCAAAATTCTACTGTTTCACATTTTTCAAAATGGTATGAAGCAGGACGTATTTTAGATTCTTTAGAAGTTCACTTTTTTGATATGAATAATACAGGTAGCCTTACTATTTATTACGATTATCAAGTAAACAAATTCAAGGAAACTGACATTGAAAATATCCATGCTAGAATTATGGAAATGATAAAAACTATTTTAAAAGGACCTAATTTATTATTAAAAGATATTAAAATAGTAACAGCAATAGAAGAAAACCGCATTTTAAATGAATTCAATAATACTAAGTTAGAATATGACAAAAATAAAACCATTCTGCAAGTTTTTCAAGAAAATGTAACAAACAAAGCAAAAGAAATTGCTCTTGTTTTTGAGAATCAATCTTATACCTATTCTCAAATCGACCAATGGTCTACTAAATTAGCAAATTATTTGCTATCTTTAAAATTACCAAAAAATAGTGTGATTGGCTTTATGCTAAATCGTTCGGCTTTTACAATTATTGGTATGCTTGCTTGTTTAAAAGCAAATATGATTTATATGTTAATTGAAAAAGATTTGCCGGCTGAACGTGTTTTGTTTATGCTAACAAATGCTAAATCTCCTCTTCTTATTACCTCCCATGATGTAAATCACGTAATTTATGAGCATAAAGTTTATATAGAAGAAATTGATTTAAACGCTTTTTCTAATATTAAAGCAAATTTTTGTGATAAACCAGAAGATTGTTTGTCTGTTGTTTATACTTCTGGTTCTACTGGTATGCCAAAGGGTGTACTAATTAAAAGACACAGTATGATTAACTTAGTAAATGGTTATCGCCATTCTATGAAAACCGATGCTTTAAATAATTTTCTTAGCATTTGCTCGGTTGCTTTTGATATGTTTGCCGCTGAAGTTTGGATTGCTTTATTGTCTGGCAAAAAGCTAATATTAGCCAATGAAGAAGAAGCTAAAAATCCAATTCACATGAGTAAACTAATAGAAAAGGAAAAGTGTGAATTTATGCTAATCACCTCTTCTAAAATGGATTTATTGCTGTCTAATTCTTCTACTTCTGGTTGTTTAAAAAACTTAAAAGCCGTTCAATTAGGTGGTGAAATTCTAAATCCTAATTTCTATGACACTTTAAAACAATATACAAATAGCAAAATTTATAATGGTTATGGTCCTAGTGAAACAACTTCTTGTTGTTCTTGTAAATATGTCACTTCTGCTAACGATATTAATTTAGGAAAACCTCTTCCTAATACCAATATTTATATTTGTGACCAAAATTTAAATCTATGTCCTATTGGTATGACAGGAGAACTTTGTATTAGTGGCGATGGTGTTTCCTATGGCTACGTTAATAATCGTGAATCCACTAACAAGAATTTTGTAAAAAATCCTTTTGGAAAAGGTCTTTTATATAAAAGTGGCGATTTAGCAAGATGGAATAAAAACGGAGAATTAGAATATGTCGGCAGAAATGATTTTCAAATAAAAATACGTGGTCTTCGTGTGGAGTTAGAAGAAATTAATAATGCTATTTTAACTTTACCTAATGTAAGTAATAGTGCTACTATTGTAAGAAAGATAAATCATGTAGATAGTATCTGTTCTTTTGTAGTATCTACCAAAAAAACTGATACCATTAAAAAGGAACTTGCTAAACGCCTACCACACTATATGGTTCCATCTCATATTGAATTAATGGAAAGCTTACCATTGACTACAAATGGAAAAATAGATACTAAAAATTTACCAAAAATAAGCGAAAAAACAAATTATATTCCGCCTAAAACAGATTGTCAAAAATTATTAGCTACTGTTTTTGAAGAATTTTTAGAGATTCAAAACCTGAGTATTGACGCTAACTTTTTTGAAGTAGGTGGTGACTCATTAATTGCTATTAAAATTATAACAAAATTAAGTGCTGATTACAAAATAGAAATAGGTATGAAGGATATTTTTGAATTTCCTACTATTTCTCTTCTTTGTGACCATATTAATACTTGCCAAACAGCAAAAAACACTTCGATTGCTTTTAAAAAGGCAGACATACAAGAAAGTTACCCTGTTTCTTCTGCCCAAAAAAGAATCTTTTTTACCATGCAAGCAAACCCTTCTTCTGTTGCCTATAATACACCTGGAGGAATTATTTTTAATACCACTCCAGATTTTAGAAAATTAGAAAAAGCAATCCAAAAAATAATAGAGCGTCATGAAGCTTTCCGTACTTATTTCGTGGTAGAAAAGGGAGAAGTAAAGCAAAAAATATTGGGAAATTACGAATTTTCTATGCCTGTTAAAAAATCCAATTATGGAGAATTAGACAATTTATTTAAAGACTTTTTGCAACCTTTTGATTTAGCAAAAGCTCCTTTGTTTCGAGCACAATTGCTTACGTTTGAAAACCATAAGTCTATCTTATTTATTGACTTTCACCATATTACTTGTGATGGTTCTTCTAGTAGTATTTTTATGGATGAACTTTGCAAATTGTACCAAGAAATGGAGCTTGAACCAAAAGCTTTTGATTACAAAGATTTTTCTTTATGGGAAGAAAATTATTTTAAGAGCGATTTATTTAAAATAGATGAAGATTACTGGTTATCTAGCTTTGAAAAAGAAGTACCTGTTCTTGCTATGCCATTTAGTAAACCAAGACCTGCCACTTTTTCTTTTAAAGGAAATAAATTGTCTTATGAAATAACAGATGTAGAAAAATTATATGAAGTGTGTTCTTCTTTAAATACAACTCCTTATCTTTTAATGCTAAGTATTTATTATATTACTTTATATAAATATACCAATCAAAATGAGATTGTTGTAGGTACTCCTGTTATAGGTCGAAACCAAAAAGAAGTAACTAATATCATTCGGTATGTTTGTAAATACATTGGCCTTAAAAAATAAAATAGAACCTATGAATACTTTTGAAGAATTTGTCAACCTTATTACCGCTTCTTGCTTAGAAGCTTTTAAACATCAAGCTTATCCATTTGATAAGTTGATAGAAAAACTAAATGTTCCAAGAGATGTTAGTAGAAATAATCCTTTGTTTGATACTATGTTTGTTTTCCAAAACGAAGGAAATCCTACTTTAAACTTTGGAGATATACAAACCAATTATTATATACCAGATAACCAGACTTCTAAATTTGACTTTTTGTTAGAAGTGGTACCACAAGATAATTCTTTAAAATTAAATTTAGAATATTGTAATGAAATTTATAGTAAAGATTTCATGGAAAACTTTTTAAAACATTATTTGGCTATTTTTGACTTTGTACTTTCTAATAAAGAAGCTAAAATAAAAGATATTTCTTTACTATCTAATGAAGAGAAAAATGATATTTTAAGTACTTATGAAAATAATGTTTTAACCTATCCAAGTGATAAAAGTATTATTACTTTATTTGAAAACCGAGTTGAAAATACACCAAATTCAACAGCTGTTTGGTATCAAGATCA
>CAMSQT010000008.1 GCA_947062645.1 uncultured Clostridium sp.
GATGGAAGAAATTATGGAATTAACAGAACTAACAAAAGAAGAAATAGAAAAATTACAAAAATAAAGAAGCAATATAATTGCTTCTATTTTTTTTTGCGATGTTTTTAACCTGTACCTTAAAAAACACCCCAAAAATTGCTTGCTATTTTCTAAAATTTCATATACAATATAGTCGAAAAATAACCTAGAAAGGAACCAACATGGGATTAAAAATCATATATGGAAAAACACGGAAGTGGAAAAAGCGAACACTGCTTCCAAGAAATAATAAACAACCTAGGAAAAGAGAAAAAAATATATATGATTACACCAGAGCAGTTTTCATTTACAGCCGAAAGCAGGCTTATGAAAACTGCTAACAGTCGTTCTGTAATCCATGCTGAAGTAGTAACTTTAAGTAGAATGGCTTATCGTGTCTTAAATGAAGTAGGAGGAAGCACAAAAACCCATCTAACTAAGCAAGGAAAAGCGATGCTAATTTATGCCATTTTAAAGGAGCAAAAAAAAGACTTAAAATTCTTAGGAAAAGCAGACGAAAACATAGACTTAATTATGCGGAGCCATCACAGAATTTAAAAAACACCAAATTACCGTAGAAGACTTAAAAGAAGAGATTCAAAAAATAGAAGATATCTATTTAAAAACTAAACTACAAGACTTACAACTAGTCTATGAAAAATTTCAAGAACAAATAAACGGAAAATACATCGAAGAAGCAGACTTACTAACCATCCTTGCTAACCATATTGAAGAAACTAACTTACTTCAAGATGCTGTCATTTATTTAGACGAATTTGCAGGGTTTACAAAACAAGAATATCAAGTAATTGAAAAATTTATAAAGCTCGCTAAACAAGTAAACATCACAATTTGCACAGATAACCTAAACCTTAATACCAATCCAGATATAGATATATACTATTCGAGCAAAGAAACCATCGCTAAAATCTGGAGCCTAGTAAACAAAAATGGTTTCTTACTAGAAGAACCAGTCCATTTAAGCAAAGTACATCGTTTTAAAACAGAAGAACTACAATTTTTGTGTGAAAATATAAGCAACCCACAATCCACAAAATATGAAAAAAATGTGGAAAATATTAAACTATTTTTAGCACAAAACCCCTATTTAGAAATCGAAAATGTGGCGAAAAAAATCACACAATTAATCAAAACCAAAAATATAAGATATAAAGATATAGCCATCATTACCAAAAACATAGAAGAATATGGAAGTTTAGTAAGAGCTATCTTTTCTAAATATGGTATTCCTGTTTTTATTGACGAAAAAAGAGAGGTAAGTCAAAACATTATCATACAATACGTTTTAGCTATCTTAGAAGTAATCAGCAAAAACTTTACTAACGAAGCTGTTTTTAATTATTTAAAATTAGGCTTTAGTGAAATAGAGCCAGATGAAATATTTGAATTAGAAAACTATTGTAGTAAATGGGGAATTAAGCAAAACAAGTGGAAAAAAGACTTTGTTTATGAAATAGAAAAAGAAGATAGAAAGCCAAAGATAGAAAGATACAACGAATTAAGAAAACAAATTATCAACCCCTTATTAGAACTAAAAGAGAAGATAAACCAAAATAAAACGGTTAAAAATGCTACCAAATGTTTATACGAATTTTTGCAAGAACAAAAAATAGAAGAAAAAATAGCACGGAAAAATACGGACAATTAGAGCAAGAAGGATTAATAGATTTAGCCAATGAATACATAGCTAGTTACAATATCATATTAGAACTTTTTGACGAAATAGTTTTAGTATTGAAAGAGGAAAAAACTACCATTGACCAATATAGTAAAATACTAAAAATAGGGCTAAAAAATAGCGAATTAGGGAAAATCCCGGGAACACAAGACCAAGTAACTTTTGGTGATGTAGACAGGTCAAGAAGTCATAAAGTAAAAACTGTATTTATCATTGGCTTAAACGATGGGAGTTTTCCAAGTGTTAACAAAGATGAAGGTTTTTTAGGAGATAGTGATAGAGAAATACTAAAACAAGATGGCATCGAACTTGCTAAAGGAACTTTAGATAAGCTATACGAAGATAACTTTAATATCTATAAAGCCTTTACAACAGCAGAAAATAGCATTTATCTATCCTATACTTCAGGAGATAAAGAAGGAAAAGCATTAAGACCATCTATTCTAATCCATAAAATCAAAAAGCAATATCCTAAATTACAAGAAAAAAGCGATAGACAAGAAAAACAATATGAACTGGGAAATGAAACTGTAACCTATGAGCAATTATTAGAAAATATAGCAAGAATAAAAGATAACGAAACAATCGATAAAATTTGGTACCATATTTATCAATACTATAAACAAAATGAACAATGGCAAGAGAAATTACAAAATGACATGCAAGGATTAAATTACACCAATTTGCCACAGCCAATCCATCCTAAAAATATAGAAAAATTATATGGAAACACATTAAAAACGAGTGTCTCTAGGTTAGAAAAATATAGAAGTTGTCCATTTTCTTATTACTTACAATATGGTCTAAAACTAAAAGAAAAAGAAAACTTAAAAATACACACTTTTGAAACAGGTTCTTTTATGCACGAAACCATTGACGAATTTTTCCAAGAAGTAAGGAAGCAAGGACTAGCTTTGGCCGAAATCGAAGAAGACCAAATCTATCAAATAGTATCAAAAATTATTGACCAAAATTTGGAACAAGCCAAAAACTTTATTTTCCGTTCAACGCCCAAATATAAAGTCTTAGTAAAGAGATTAAAAAAAATGGTAGCAAAAGCTTTAAAATACATCATACAAACCCTAATATATAGTGATTTTTCAATCGAAGGCACAGAAATTGAATTTGGTAAAAAAGGAAAATACAAACCAATCCTACTATCTTTACAAGATGGGAAAAAAGTTGAAATTACAGGAAAAATCGACCGAGTTGACACAGCTTATGGAGAAGACGGGAAATATTTAAGAATTATAGATTATAAATCCTCTAGCAAAAACATAGACCTAAACGAAGTATATGCTGGATTACAAATTCAGTTACTAACTTATATGGATGCTATCGAAAAAGAAGAAGACATTATGCCAGCAGGAGTATTTTATTTTTCCTTATTAGAACAAATGATAAAAGCTGATAAGAAAATAACCGAAGAAGAAATAGAAGAACAAATTCGAAAAAACTTTAGAATGAAAGGCTTAATTTTAGCCGATATTAAAATTATAAAAATGAATGATAACACCCTAACCACAGGAAGTTCAAAACTAGTACCAGCAGCCATTACAGTTTCAGGTAACATTAACGAAAAATGGACCAATGGTGTAGCAAAAGAAGAATTTAAAATATTACAAGACTACATTGACCACATAATCAAGCAAATTTCAAAAGAAATTTTAAGTGGAAAAATAGACTTAAAACCCTACAACAAAAATGGCAAAACACCGTGTCAATATTGCGAATACAAGGCAATATGTGGATTCCATACAAAACAAAAAAACAATACATACAATTATATTGACAAAAAATCAAAAGACGATATCATAAGAAAAATGAAAAGCGATGTTTTTGGGACTTAGGTCAAAAGCATCACTAAGAGGGATTTAAGGAACGTACCTCAATCCCTAAAGGAGGAACCAATGGAAAAAACAAATGATATACAAATGAGAAAACGAAACATGAAGCTATTTCCAAGCTATAAAACTTTAAGTTGGGACTACATATTTTTCTATACCGTAAATTTCTTATTCTTAACACAAGTAAAAAACATCAATCCAGCAGATGTAGTTTTAATTGACTCTTTTTATTATTTATTTACGATGTTTTCCCAGATACCAGCTACTTTTATTATTGAATTCTTAGGGAGAAAAAATAGTATCATATTGGGGAATATTTTAAGTTGTTTGTACATGGTAGTAATTATATTTAGTAATAACCTATTTAATTTAATAGTAGCAGAGATTTTAAGTGCCATCTCCTTTGCCATTAAAGAAAGTGCAGAGCCAAGTTTATTAAACGAATCTATTCCAGCAAGTAGATATAAAAGTAAAATATTTGCTAAAATAAGCCAAAAAGGAAATTCTGGCTATTACATTGTAAATGCCATATGTACCATTATAGCCGGATTTTTATATGAAGTAAATCCTTATGTACCAATAATTTTATCCCTATTGGTATTGATAATAACAACAATTATGTCTTGCTGTTTTATAGAACCAGTAGTAAAAACAAGGAAAAAGAAAATCAAAAGTGTTGAGCAATTTAAAGAATTAGGAGAATCTTTTAAATTTGTATTAAAAGCAGAAAGAGTAAAAGGTTTGATTCTATATGGAGCAATTATGGCGGGAATGATAAGTATATTAACGAATTACGAAATTAGTATGATGGAAGAATTAGAAATATCAGCCAGTTACTTAGGTATTCTATTTGCTGTTTTAGGAATAGTAGCAGGAATAGCAAGTAAAAAACAAGAGCAATTACATAATAGGCTAAGAAATAAAACCTTATCTGTGCTAGGATTTACTATTATAGGAACTTGTATTTTTGCGGGAGTGTTTGGTATAATGGCAGTGGATTACAAAATAGCAGTTTTACTAGTTATGGTAGCATATTTAGCAAAATATATTTTTACAGCTATGTATTTTCCACTAATTGAAAAATATTTAAGTAATTTTACAAATGAAGAGATTGACACCAAAATCTTTACTGCTAATAATTTTCTAAAAGGAGTCTCTGGTGCCTTATCTGGAATATTAGCATCCTTTTTATTAGATAGAATGGATACAGATTATTGCATGGTAATAATAGGTATTATATTTGGCATATTAATGATACTAGTCAATCGATTTATGAAAACAAGAGTAGGACTAAAACCAGAAGAATACTCCAAAGAAGAAATAAAATATGATAAAATGAAACAAATGGCTTAAAGCAGGAGAGGAGAGAACAAATGGATTTATCGAATGAAAATGTTTTACATATTAAAAAAGATGGGGTAGAATATTTACAGTTTAAAAAGTTATTAGACTACCAAGATATCATTAATCATGCCTACAGCATAGGGGTAGACAAAAATTACAGAACAGCCAAGGCAAACAAAGAAAAACTACAAGAAGATGTCTATCAAAAAGCACTAAAAGATTACGAAATTTTATGCCACGCCATGGGTTCTAAACTAGAACATCTGGTAAAAACCAACCAAGCACATACGGACGAAGTAAAAATTGCAAAAGAAAAAATTAATTCAAACGAGCCAGATTTTAATTTAGAACAATATGCCAAAACCGATGGGTTAATTACCAATCAAAAAGGCATGATGCTATCTACCACTAATGCCGATTGCATATTATTACTATTTTTTGACCCTAAAAACAAAGTAATTGCCAATACTCATTCTGGTTGGAGAGGAACTTTGCAAAGAATTTCTGTTAAGACTGTTAAAAAAATGAAAGAAGAATTTGGTTGCAGGCCAGAAGATATTATTTGTGCAATTTGTCCTAGTATTCGAAAATGTCACTTTGAAGTGGAAGAAGAAGTAAAGCAAAGCTTTGAAGAAGAGTTTAAAGACATAGGAAATTTAAGCCAAAAAGAAATCATAAAAGAAACGGTTCCAAACCAAAAATGGAATATCGATACTGTAAAAATCAATCAAATCATTTTGCAAAAAGAAGGATTGAAACCAGAAAATATTATAGATAGTGGCATTTGTAGTGTGTGCCATTCGAAGATAATCCATTCTTATCGAATAGAAAAACAAGACTATGGATTAAACACAGCATTAATTGAATTAAGATAATATTTAGCTAAAGATAGAAGGAGAGAGTATGAGTAATAAAGAAGAAACACAAAAGATGCGAAAAACAAATATGAAGATATTTCCAACTTACAAAAAACTAGCATGGGACTATTTATTCTTTTATACCATTGACTTTTTATTTTTAACACAAATAAAAGGAATAAGCCCAGCAGATGTTGTACTAAAAAGTACCTTTTATGCTTTTTTTAGTATTATATTACAAATCCCAGCTAATGTAATAGTAGAATTTTTAGGAAGAAAAAATAGTATTGTTTTAGGAAATATATTAAATTGCTGTTATATGGTAGTTTTTATGCTAAGTAGAAACCTGTTTGATTTAATATTTGCAGAATTGATTGGTGTTATGGCGTTTTCTCTAAAAAATATTGCAGAACCGAGTTTGTTAAATGAGTCCATACCACCATCTAAGTATAAAAGTCAAATCTATTCAAAGATAAGTGCAAAAGGCGCGTCAGGTTATTATTTATTTGATACCGTAGGAAAAACAATAGGAGGTTTTTTATTCCAAGTAAATGGTTATTTGCCAATTATATGCTCACTTGTTATATTAATCATTGTAACTATTTTATCCATTGGTTTTATTGAGCCAATACAAAAAAAGAAAGTAAATACAAACGAAGTACTTGGAAAAAAACAACTAGCAGAAGTAAAAGAAGGATTTGTTTATATATTAAAATCAGAGAGATTAAAAGCACTTATTTTATGCTCTGGTTTAATTGTTTCTTTATTATCAATCCTTATGAGCTATTATGTAAGTTTATTTGAAGAATTAGCATTATCTGCTAGTATAATAGGAATAATATCTGCCATCAGCACCCTTTGTATGTGTTTGGCTTCTAAAAGTCAAAACGTATTTAATGAGAAGTTAAGAAACAAAACATTGATAACATTGGCGATATCACTTTCTGTTAGTACAATGATAGCCGGAATCTGTGGATTAAAAGCAAAAGAATATATGATATTAGTTATTGTTACTGTTCTTATGCATTTTATCTATGGTTTTGTAAATGGTATGTACTATACGAGTAGAGATAGATATTTAAGAAACTTTGCTAATGAACAAATTGATACTAAAATATTTGCAGCTAATAATTTATTTTCTGGTGTTGCTAAGGTATTAGCAGGATTGTTTGCATCCTTTTTATTAAGTAAAACAACAACAGCTAACTGTATGATAATAACTGGTATCATTTTTACAATCATATATATACTAATGGCAAAATATATGAAAACAAGAGTAGGGTTAAAACCAGAGCAATATTCAAAAGAAGAAACAAAATATGACGAGCAAAGGAGAATAGAAGAATGATATTACCAAGAAAACTAAAAATGGGAGATACCATACGGAGTAGTTGCACCATCTAATCCAATCGTAGGAGACAACATAGAAGAATTAAAAAAAGCCAAAGAAATAATAGAAAAAAAAGGCTTTCAAGTAAAACTTTCTAAAAACATCTATTCAAATACATTGCGGTTACAGTAGCGGGGCAAAAGAAAAAGCAGAAGATATAAACCAAATGTTTAAAGACCAGCAAGTAAAAATGATATGGTGTGCCAAAGGAGGAAACAATTCTAACACGATTTTTGAATTTTTGGATTATGAAGCAATTAAAAAAAATCCAAAAATCTTATGTGGTTATAGTGACATTACTTCCATCACCAATATAATCTCTGCTAAAACTGGACTAGTAACCTTTAGCGGAACTAACTTTAAAACTATTGCAACAGATGAAACAGACTATAGCTTGCAAGAAGCATTAAAAAGATTTGTAGAGGCAAGCTTAGAATTAGGAAAAGAAAATGACGAATATAAAACGATACAAGAAGGACAAGCCCAAGGACAACTAATAGGGGGGAATCTTAACCTAATACATAGCTTAGTTAGCGGAAAATATAAGATAGATTTTAAAGACAAAATACTATTTATCGAAGATTTGGGATTTGAATCTTCTCCTGCTATGGTTAGTCACTTCTTAGCTCATATGAAGCAAAATGGAGTATTTGACCAAATTAAAGGAATGTGGATTCGGAAATTACCAACATGAAAGTAACATTTCATTAGAGCAAATTGTATTAGATACCATAGGAAATGACTATCAAATTCCTATTATCAAGTCCAATAACTTTGGGCATATTGACACAAAAACCGTAATTCCAATAGGAACAAAAGCAAAAATTGATACCAACCAAAGACAAAAAATAAAATTAATAGAAGCCTGTGTAGAAACAAAGTAGGAGTAGATTATGTTTGAAAAATGGGAAGAATTAGAAGAAGCAATCATAGATTGTAACAAATGTAAATTGTGTAAAACAAGACAAAATATTGTTTTTGGGGTAGGAAACAAGAAGGCTGACATCATGTTTATTGGAGAGGGACCAGGAGCAGACGAGGATAGGCTTCGGAGAGCCATTTGTAGGAAGAGCAGGAAAATTAATGGATATGGCTTTTCAAGCAGTTGGCATCAAAAGAGAGGAAGTCTATATTGCTAATGTCGTAAAATGTAGACCACCAGGAAACCGAAATCCAGAACAGGACGAAGCCTTTGCTTGTTTAAATTATTTAAGAAATCAAGTATTACTAGTTAAACCTAAAATTATTGTATTACTCCGGAAGTGTTGCCCTAAAAAATATTGTAGGGCAAGAGTATGGAATAACAGCTTCTAGAGGAAAATGGATTGAGAAAAAAGGAATTAAGTACATGCCAACTTGGCATCCAGCAGCATTACTTCGTGACGAAACGAAAAAAATTGACTTTATTAATGATTTGAAACTAGTACGAGAAGGCTTAGAATAGGTAGTCACTTTCATTGACATACCAAAATATCTATCATACAATAACAAAAAAACAAATAAGGAATGAAACAAAAATGGAAGAAATAAGCAAAAAAGCAAATTACTGTTTAAATTGCAAAGTAAAACCATGTGCAACAAAGGGATGTCCATTAGGAAATCAAATCCCACAATTTATAGAACAAATAAAAGAAAAAAATTATCAAAAAGCCTATGAAATATTAGCCGAAACGACTGTATTACAAGGTGTTTGTGGGAGAATTTGTCCCCATCAAAAACAATGCCAAGGTTCCTGTGTAAGAGGAATTAAAGGAGAGCCAGTAACAATTGGTGATTTAGAAGCATTAACTTTTGATTTAGTGAACCAAGGGGACAGTTTGCTAAACTGTTATGCCCAAGAAATATCCCAAAATAAAACCAATAAAAAGGTAGCCGTAATAGGTGGAGGACCAGCAGGATTAACAGCAAGTGCGTTTTTAGCAAAAGCAGGAATGAAAGTTACCATCTATGAAAAGTATGATTATTTGGGAGGACTATTGGTACATGGTATTCCAGAATTTAGATTACCAAAAGAAGTAGTAAAAAAAACAGTTGATAGAATTTTACGATTAGGAATAGAAGTTAAGTATAACCACCAACTAGGAAAAAATCTTTTTTTAGAAGATTTAGAAGCAAAATATGATGCTATTTTTTTAAGTATAGGAGCCAATCAATCTGTTAAAATGGAAGTAGAAGGAGAAAATTTAAAAGGTGTATTTGGTGGGAACGAACTTTTAGAATATAATCAGCATCCAGACTATAAGGGAAAAACAGTAGCAGTTGTTGGTGGCGGAAATGTAGCAATGGATTGTGCAAGAACCATTAAAAGATTAGGTGCAAAAGAGGTAAAAGTTATCTATCGAAGAGCAAGGGAGCAAATGCCAGCTGAGGATAAAGAAGTAAAAGAGGCAATGGAAGAAGGCATCGAGTTTCTATTTCAAAATAATATTGTAAAAATTACAGGAAATGATAAAGTAGAAGAAGTAGAATTAATTAAGACTAAATTGGTGCAAAAGGAAAATGATACAAGACTGGTGCCTGTTAATATAGAAGGAAGTAATGAGACGAAAAAAATAGATTATCTTGTTATGGCACTTGGCTCTAAAGTAGAACCATATGTTAGAAAGTTAGGATTAGCTACAAATAAATGGGGAAATATTGAGGTAAATGAAAAGTATCAAACTTCTAATCCTAAAATATATGCAGGTGGTGATTTGGCTGGCGTGAAAGGGACTGTTGCTTGGGCAGCTTTTTCTGGAAGAGAAGCAGCAAAAAGGATAGCAGAAAACCTAAAAAATGACTAAAAATGCCCCATAAATGGCAAAATAAAAAGAATCTCGTTCAAGTAATTTTCATAGAAGTTCTACGTTAATTTTATGGCACCCTTTCACGTCAAGCGTGAACTATTTCCATAAAATCATACTAGAACTTCTAATTTAATTACTTTCAATTCGATTCTTTTTATTTTGCCATTTATGGGGCATTTTTAGTTATTTAGTAAGTTTTTTCTTCCTCTGTAGCACTTCCAAAAATAATCTTTTTAAGAGCTTTCATCACACGAAGAAATACACTATCTTTTTTCGTAATAACCTTAAGTGAAGTTTCATATTCACCATTTTCTATTAAATTATATTTTTGTTCTAATTCTTCCATTTTAGAAACATAGTAGTCATTAAAGAAGGTGTAACCTTCTGTGAAACCAAGTAAATCTTTGAAAGTATATAGCTTTTTTCGATAAGCTTCAACACCTTCTAAATCACAAATCTTATCAAAAGCACTATTAAAATAACTAGAGATAATAAGATTTTGTGTTCTCATAAAGGTTAACGTTATTTCATGTTTTAGCTCATCAATCTTTTCAATCATACCATCTACTTTTTTATTTCTATCATCGATTTGAGCAATTTTATTATTAATTTTTATAATTTCTTCTTCATGTTCTAAAATGTCGTCAATTGCATTTTGAACTGCCATAAACACTTTAGGAGATGTTAAAGAAGAAAAAGCATTTTTAAAGTTATCATTACTTTTCAAAGTACTTTCAAATAAAACATCTTCACCAGTTAAATAAGCTAATTGATTGACTAAACAGCATTCCAAAGGATAGTAGGAAGGACTTGTTGTTTCAAAACTAATACCAAAATATTTTACATATTCTTTTGGAATTCCATTAATTTTAGAAGATATTAATTGAACAGCAGCTTCGTTTAAACCGAGTCCATAAATCTTAAATTCTGTATAATCACAAAGCCCCATTCTAATTAAATAATTTCGTTTATCTTTCACTTCTTGTAGGTAATGAATACATTCGTGAATGGCAAATTCCTCTAAGTCTTCACTGGCAATATGTTCATTAAAATAAATAGAGGTATTTTTATAAAAATAATTAGCCTCTGCCATGCCTTCAGGCATTTTGGCACGGTACATATTTAACCTAGATAATCGAATAAATAATTCATTTTGATTAAAACCATAATCAGGGAAGGTATCACAAATTTTTTGTGATAGGTTTTTTGCCATTGAATTAATTTTTAGAGTATCTAAGGCTTCGATTACTTCAATTCCATCTTTTTTTAAATCGGTTTCTATACTCATAGACAATTCTCCTTAAGTTAATAATCTATCCTTATTATACTATAAAAAGAAGCTTCTTGTGTTTCAAAAGCATTAAATGTTTTTTACAGTTTAATGACAGAAAAATTTACTATTCAAGGTCAAAAAAAGTCGAAAATTGTCTAAAACTTTTTCTTGACATATTAGTTCTAGGCGTGTATAATAATAAAACAATCGGTTGTAGAAAAAGTTGGAAAGGAGGAGAAATATGGATAACGAAATGAAAAATGAAATATTAGTAGCAATTGGAAGTGTTGATAAAAAAGTTGATAAGATGCAAGTAGAAATACAAGAAATAAAAACACAAGTAGCAAAAATTCCAAAATTAGAAAAACAAATAGAATGTTTACAAAAAGAAACAAGACAATTACAAACACAAATGACAGACTTACAAAAAGAAACGGGAAACTTACAAACACAAGTGACAGGCTTACAAAAAGAAACAAGAAATATTAGTAGAAGCGTAGCTATTATAGAACACGAACATGGAGACAAACTAAGTATATTATTTGATGCTTTCACAGTCAACGAAGAAAAAGCAAAAGAACAAGACAAAAAAATTAGTTTCATTCAGCACAAACTATCAAAACATGATCAAGAAATCTATTACTTAAATGCCAAAGTTCAAGGATTATAAAAGCCTATTAGAACTTTAAAAATAAAAATTCTAATAGGCAATCCATTAAAAATTATTTCACAACAATATTGTAAATTTTATTTTTAACATAAATTTCTTTTACAATTGTTTTTCCCTCTAATTTAGAATCAATCATATCATGAGCCTTTTGTTTCACAATAGACTCCTCTTCATCCGGTGTAATTTGGATAGTAGCCTTTAACTTACCATTTAACTGAATTGGTAATGTAATTTGGTCAGCAACCGTTTTTGCTTCGTCGTATTGTGGCCACTTTTCATAAGAAATAGTATTGGTATGTCCTAAAACATTCCATAATTCTTCTGTAATATGAGGTGCAACAGGATTTAGCAATTTTAAGAACCCTTCTGCAAAGCAAAGAGGAAGAACTTCTTCTTTATTAACATGGTTAACAAAAATCATCATTTGTGAAATAGCGGTATTAAAATTCATAGTTTCATAATCATTAGTAACTTTTTTTACCGTATAATGATAAATCTTTTCTAAGTTAGAATTTTGTTCGTTCTTGATTTTTCCAGATTCGGTATATAATCTCCAAACTCTATCTAGAAATTTTTTAGAACCATCAATTCCATTTGGATCCCAAGGCTTAGCAGCTTCAATTGGTCCCATAAACATTTCGTAAACCCTTAAAGCGTCAGCTCCATATTGATTTACCATATCATCTGGATTAATAACATTACCTTTAGATTTACTCATTTTTTCTCCATTGCTACCTAAAATCATACCTTGATGGCGAAGTTTAGCAAATGGTTCTTTAATAGGAACAACTCCTTTGTTATATAGATATTGGTTCCAAAATCTTGCATACAATAAGTGACCAACAGCATGTTCTGGACCACCAACATATAAATCAACTGGCAACCAATATTCTAATAACTTTTTATTGGCTAGCTCGTCTTGGTTTTTAGGGTCAATATATCTTAAAAAATACCAACTAGAACCAGCGCTACCTGGCATAGTACTTGTTTCACGTTTTGCAGGTTTGTCAGCCCATTTTGTATTTAACCATTGGGTAGCTTTATCAAGAGGGGAATTTCCTTCTTTTGAGGGAGCATAATCTTCTAATTCTGGTAAAACTAAAGGTAAATCACTATCTGGCAAAGAATTCATTTTCTCGTCAACATACACAACAGGAATCGGTTCACCCCAATAACGTTGTCTTGCAAAAATCCATTCACGAAGCTTGTAATTTACTTTTTTTGTTCCTAGCTTATTTTCTTCTAACCAAGCAAGCATCTTAGAAATAGCTTCTTCTTTGTTTAGACCATCTAAAAAGCCAGAATTGATATGTAAGCCATCTTCTACATAAGCTTCTTTTGCAATATCGCCACCTTCTAATACAGGAATGATAGGGATATCAAATTTAGTTGCAAATTCGTAATCTCTTTGGTCATGAGCAGGAACTGCCATAATACAACCAGTTCCGTAACTTGCTAAAACATAATCAGCAATCCAAATCGGAATTTCTTTACCATTTGCAGGGTTAATAGCATAACTACCTGTAAATACACCAGTTTTATCTTTACTAAGTTCGGTTCTTTCCAAATCACTTTTGCTAGCTGCTAATTTTTTATAATCTTCTACAGCTTGTTTTTGTGCAGGATTTGTAATTTGATCAACAAGAGGAAGTTCTGGTGCTAATACACAATAAGTAGCACCAAATAAAGTATCTGGTCTGGTGGTAAATACGGTAAAATCTAAGTTATTATGATTTGCTACTTTAAATATAACTTCAGCACCTTCGCTACGACCAATCCAATTTTTTTGGATTTCTTTCGTAGATTCTGGCCAATCAATATCATCTAAACCATCTAACAAGCTATCGGCATATTTAGGAATATCAAGTACCCATTGCTTCATATTCTTACGAACAACAGGGAAGCCACCTCTTTCACTTTTACCATTGATAACTTCGTCATTGGATAATACACAGCCTAATTCTTCACACCAGTTAACAGGCATCTCTACTAATTTGGCAAGACCGTCTTCAAATAATTGTTTAAATATCCATTGTGTCCACTTATAATAGTCTGGGTCACATGTAGAAATTTCCTTGTCCCAATCAAAAGAAAGACCAAGCATTTTTAATTGTTTTTTGAAGGTTTCGATGTTAGATGCTGTAAAACCAGCAGGGTGATTTCCTGTCTTAATAGCATATTGCTCAGCAGGAAGCCCAAAAGCATCCCAACCCATAGGATGTAGTACATTATAGCCTTGCATCCTTTTCATTCTAGACATGATATCAGTTGCGGTGTAACCTTCTGGATGTCCTACATGTAGACCTTGTCCGTGATGGATAAGGGAACATATCTAAGGCATAGAATTTTGGTTTTGAAAAATCCCATACATCAGTAAAGAAGGTTTTGTTTTCGTCCCAATAGTTTTGCCATTTTTTTTCGATTTCATTAAATTTATATTCCATATGTAAGCCCCTTTCGCTTTTTAATTTTTTCTATTATACAACAAAAATAGCGTTGTTTCAAGGCTTTTTTACGGAAAAACGAAATCGGCTTGAATAACCAAAAGAAAAATGATACAATAAAAACCACGAGGTGAAACCATGATAGAAATCCAAAAAGCAAAACAAGCTTTAAAAAAATATGTAAGCCAATACGATTCAACTAATGATAGAATACGAGTCAAAATAGGGCATATCGAAAGAGTTTCCCAAAAAGCAAAGCAAGTAGCAACAGGCATAGACTTACCAGAAGAAGATGTAAAATTAGCAGAACTAATAGGGTTACTACATGATATAGGAAGATTCGAACAAGTAAGAAGATACAACACTTTTAACGACCAAAAAAGTATCAATCATGGAGAATTAGGAGTACAAATACTATTTGAAGAAGGAAAAATAAGAGAATTTATCGAAGACCCACAATATGATAAAACGATAAAAACAGCAATTCTAAATCACAGTCGAAACAAAGAAGATATGAAAATAGATAATGAAAAAGAATCATTACATTCCAAAATTATTCGTGATGCTGACAAAATTGATATTCTATACATGTTAACCTTTGAAAACAAAGAAACCGCATGGGGAAGTAGTAATATCGAAAAAGAAAAAATCTCAAGCGAAATATACCAAGAATTTATGGAAAAAGAAGTTGTTTATTATCCAAAAAGAAAAACAGCAGCAGATGTACTAGTAAGTCACTTTGCTTATGTATTTGACTTTAATTACAACCAAGGCTTACGAATAATACAACAAAACGAATCTTTTAAAAAGATATATCAAAGATTTCAATTTGAAGATCAAGAAACACAAGAAAAATTTGACCAAATCTATCAAAAAGTAGAACAATATTTAAAAAAGAAATAAGGGGAAATAAATGTTAGACATAGAAAAAGCCAAAAAGGAATTAATAAAACATGTAAAAGAACAAAAAATCGATAACCCAAAAGTAGAAAACAAATTAGCCCATATCTTAAGAGTAGCAAAAAACAGCAAGGAATTAGCAACGAATTTACAATTACCAAAAGAACAAGTAGACTTAGCAGAACTAATAGGGTTACTCCATGATATAGGAAGATTTAAGCAGTACAAAATAACAGACCAAAACAAAGAATTTAACCATGGAGAAGAGGGGGTAAAACTTTTAAAAGAAGACAACTACCTTCGAAAATACATAGAAGAAGACCAATATGACGACATCATTTTAACTGCTATTTATGAACATAACCGATATGAATTAACAAAAGGGCTAACCAAGGAGCAAGAGCTATTTTCTAAAATTATAAAAGATGCTGACAAAATAGACCTAATCTATGAAGGAGCTAAAATTTATTGGAAATCGCCAGAAGTAACCAAAAGCATAGAAGAAGGAAAACTAGAACCCAAAATGTTACAAGACTTTTATCAAGAAAAATTAGCAGACAATCGAAATGCCAAAAGTAAGATAGACCAAGTATTAAGTTTTATTTCATTTGTATTTGACTTAAACTTTTCCTATAGTTTGCAAGAAATAAGAAAAAGTGGCAATATCGATAAAATGATTGACCGTTTTTGCTACAAAGTAGAAGAAACCAAAGAAGAAATGAAAAAAGTAAAAGAAGTAGTAAACGAATATCTAGAAAGGAAACAAAGATAAAATTGGGCAAAAAATTACTAATAACCGAAAAACCATCTGTAGCAATGGAATTTGCAAAAGCATTAAAAATAACCACCAATCGAAAAAATGGATACTTAGAATCAAATGAATGGATTATCACTTGGTGTGTAGGCCATTTAGTAACCATGAGTTATCCAGACAAATATGACGAAAAGTTAAAACAATGGCGACTAGAAACCTTGCCATTTATCCCAGAAGAATGGAAATACGAAATTATTCCTGCTGTTGCCAATCAATTTAATATTGTAAAAGAATTGATGCAAAGAGAGGATGTTGAAGAAATCTATAATGCAGGAGACTCTCGGAAGAGAGGGAGAATACATACAAAGATTAGTTTTTATGATGGCAAAGCCAAACCCAAAAGCCAAAATGAAAAGAGTTTGGATTGATTCCCAAACAGAAGAAGAAATCACAAGAGGGATTCGAGAAGCCAAAGACCTAGCAGAATATGATAGTCTATCTGCTAGTGCCTATTTAAGAGCAAAAGAAGATTACTTAATTGGAATTAACTTTTCTAGATTACTATCGATTATCTATGGAAGAAAACTAGCACAAAGTATCCATGAAGACAAAGCATCTATTTCTGTTGGGCGTGTTATGACATGCGTGTTAGGTATGATAGTGGGAAGAGAAAGAGAAATTAGAAACTTTGTAAAAACCAAATACTATAAAATTTTAGGAGAATTTGGTGACGAAAAAGCTTCCTTTAAAGCAGAATGGAAAGTAAATGAAAAATCCATTATGTTTGAATCACCAAAGCTTTACAATGAATCAGGATTTAAAAAAGAACAAGAGGCTAAAGACTTTATTACCAGTTTAAAGCGGAAAAATAGCAGTAATCAGTGAATTGAAAAAATCTAAGCAAAAAGAAAATGCACCACTATTATTCAATCTAGCAGAAATCCAAAATGAATGTACCAAACGCTTTAAAATTAAGCCAGATACTACCCTAGAAATCATTCAAAATTTATATGAAAAAAAATTAGTAACCTATCCTAGAACGGATGCAAGAGTTTTATCAACAGCAGTTGCTAAAGAAATATCAAAAAACTTAAATGGCATAACGAGAGGATTGAAAGACGAAGAAATACAAGGCTATATCAAAAAAATGGTGGACGAAAAGTATGCTACTAATTTAGCCAAAACCAAATATGTTAATGATAGTAAAATTACTGATCACTATGCCATCATTCCAACGGGACAAGGATACGAAAATTATAATCAATTACCAGATTTACAAAAACAAATATATAAAGTAATTGTGAAAAGATTTTTAGCGATTTTTTATCCACCGGCTGAATATAGCAAGGTACAAGTGACAGTAAATATTGAAAATGAGACCTTTTACTGTAGTGGAAAAGTATGCGTAAAACAAGGGTTTTTAGAGATTTTAAAGCCAAAGACAGAGGTGAAAGAAAAACAAGAAGATAATAACTTGGAGATATTAAAAACCTTAAAAAAAGGACAAACTGTAGAAGTTAAGAATTTTGAAATAAAAGATGCAGAAACCTCGCCACCAACTAGATATAATTCAGGGTCTATTATTCTTGCCATGGAAAATGCGGGAAAATTAATTGAAGAAGAAGAACTAAGAGAGCAAATCAAAGGAGCAGGAATTGGAACCAGTGCAACCAGAGCAGAAATTATGAAAAAATTAGAAAAGATTAAGTATATCGAAATTAATTCTAAAACACAAATTATTACACCAACCGATAAAGGAGAAAGAATTTATGATATTGTTTACCATTCTATGCCAGATATGCTAAATCCAAAACTTACTGCTAGTTGGGAAAAAGGACTTGATATGGTGGCGAAAAAAGAAATTCAACCAGACGAGTTTATGACCAAATTAAAGAGTTACATTCATTCTAAGTTTGATAAATTAGTGGTGAAAATGTAAAAGCAGGGCGGTAAAAAATCACCACCCTGTTTTTTGAACAGTTTAAAGCTTTAGATTATAGCAAACCTAAGGCTGCCGGACAGCGAACAGCATTTTCTGCTCCATTTATACAATGATTGGGAATTACCCCGAACATTTTGCGTGCCTTTTTTTGTGTAGCTACCTGATTGTTAGCACGCCAACAAGAACCGTTGCACTGTTTACATTCCTCTGAAATGTTTGCATATTGTCTTTTTAGTTTCCGTGAAATCATAATACTGTTCCTTTCTGCCATTGAGCGTATCAATGGACTTTCAAAAATTTATAGTACAACTCTATTATACCACAAATCAACATAAATGGCAAATTATAAAAATAACCTAAACAATCGTCCCACCATTTACATGAATTACCTGACCAGTAACATATCTAGCATCATCACTTGCCAAATACAAATAAGCAGGAGCTACCTCAAAAGGTTGACCAGCACGCTTTAAAGGAGTATCTGTACC
>CAMSQT010000009.1 GCA_947062645.1 uncultured Clostridium sp.
CTTGATGGAAAAAAAATAGAGTTTAAAGCGACAAGTAATTATGAATACGATTTAAGTAGTTTTGGGCCAAAATGTGATTTTGATGATTTAGTATTTTTAAGATTTGATTTAGACTTAAATATGTTATTTGTTTATGATACAGGAATTAATTCAGAAGAATTAAAGAAATTGCCTGTATCAAAAACAGCAACAGTGGGTGAATATCAAAAAGCAGGTAAAAGACCACACATAAGAATTATTGAATCAATCATAAATAAAAAGAAACTAGAACCTACTGTAATATTTAATATTAGAAGAGGAATAATAGTTGAAAAAATATGAAAGGCAGAGTGTTAATTACTCTGTTAATTTAGCTAAAAAAATCGCGGCGTGTCGCAAAAGATAAGGAGAGATATTAATGTATAAAGTTTGTAGCCTTTTTGCAGGTGTGGGAGGAATAGATTTAGGATTTCTAGAGACCAATAAATGTGAGATAATATATGCTAATGAATTTGATAAATATGCTGTAGAAACTTATGAAGAGAACTTTAAAACTAAGGTAGACTGTAGAGATATTCATGATGTTAAAGTAAATCAAATACCAGAGTTTGATATAATGGTAGGGGGATTTCCTTGTACTTCTTTTTCAGTAGCAGGATATAGAAAAGGATTTGAGGATGATAGAACGGGAGACTTATTCTTTGAAATGGAAAGAATATTTAAACAAAGAAGACCAAGAGTAATATTTTTAGAAAATGTTAAAAACCTAGTAGGTCATGATAAAGGAAATACATTTAAAACTATAATTGATAGACTAAATGAAGCGGGATATAAAGATAAAATAAAGTGTCAAGTACTAAATGCTTGTGAATATGGAAATATACCACAAAATAGAGAAAGAATTTATATTGTAGCATTTAGAGAAAAGAAAGATTTTGATAAGTTCCAAATGCCAATGCCAACTACTTTAGATAAGACTATAAAGGATATTTTTAATTTTAATACCAAAGTTGATGATAAATACTATTATACAGAAGGAAAATACAAAGGTAATATATATAAACTATTAACAGAAGAAATGGATGATGATAATACCGTATATCAGTGGAGAAGAAAATATGTAAGAAAAAATCAAAGTAATTTAGTGCCAACATTAACTGCTAATATGGGAGAAGGAGGGCATAATGTACCACTCATAAAGACAAAGTTTGGAATAAGAAAATTAACACCAATCGAATGTTTTTATGCACAGGGGTATCCAAAAAATTACCAATTACCAACAGATATGGCAGATAGTAAATTATACAAACAAGCAGGAAACAGTGTTGTTGTACCAGTTATAAACAGAATTGCAGAAAATATAATGAAAGCACTAAATTAAGTTTTTAAAAAAGAATTATCCTCCAAAAGTCGGAAATCAAAAATGTAAATTTGTTTATAAGCAATTAACATTTTGATACAATGCCAATAGTAAATAATAACAGTAAAAACTAAGAAAAATGGACAAAAGAAAAAGGAGGAAAAAAATGATAAATATAACGAAAGTAATACGTTAAAGGGAAAGAAAAATTTTTCTAACGTAGCGCCACTGATGTGGCGTTTTTGTGTTTTTTATAGATAGCGTTGAAGAATTTTTGCTTGCTATTGGCATTTTATCTTGTAAAAAACGTAAAAAAATGATAAAATGCAAACATCCCCACAAATATCCCCATTTAAACCTGGAACCAATGGGGACAACAAAGAAAAAAGGAGAAAATAAATGTTAGATTTATTATTAGATGCCATTATAGATAGCATAAAATTAATTCCATTTTTATTTATAACTTATTTAATCATGGAATACATGGAACACAAAACGAAGGACAAGACCAAAGAAACCATTAAAAAATCAGGAAAATATGGACCTTTTATAGGAAGCGTATTAGGTATATTTCCACAATGTGGTTTTTCTGTTTCTGCCACGAATTTATATGCAGCAAGAGTAATTACATTAGGAACCTTAATTGCAGTCTATCTTTCCACCTCAGATGAAATGCTACCCATTTTTCTATCCAAAGCAGTACCTCTAACTACCATTTTATCAATATTAGGAATCAAATTAATAATTGGAATGATAGCAGGATTTGTAATTGATTTATGTATGAGATTAAGACATAAAGGGCAAGAAGAGGAAAAAATTATAGATTTATGTGAAAAAGAACATTGTCATTGTGAACATGGAATTATAAAATCAGCATTAAAGCATACGTTAAATATATTCGTATTTATTTTACTAGTTACTATTATTATAAATTTTGCAATATATTTAATTGGAGAAGAACATATTTATGGGTTCTTGGAAAACCAACCAATCTTAGGACCTATCATAGCAGGTTTAATAGGCTTAATTCCAAATTGTGCTTCTTCTGTTATATTAACACAGATGTATTTAGACCACATCATATCAGTAGCCACTATGGTTTCAGGACTTTTAGTAGGAGCAGGAGTAGGCTTAGCGGTATTGTTTAAAATGAACAAAGGCATAAAAGAAAATATTAAAATTGTTGTTTTACTTTATAGCATAGGTGTCATAGCAGGAATTTTATTAGAATTAATGTGCAATTGGGTACGGTTCTTTTTACACATTTAAATAATGTTAAAAAAGAACCGTCCCCAATTGCACATTTAATTGTTAGCAGAATTTCCTTTTTTGAAATTCACAATAATAGCATCTTCATTATCAAATAAATATTTTGAATCTGTCACATCTGTTTGAACAGGATTAAACTCATTCCTTTCATCGGTAAAGTCTACATTCTTAAAGTCAAATTTCTTCTTATTGGTATCGCTGTCACCTTCTGTAGAAGAAGCAACGCCAGTTGTATATTTACCAAATTCATAGGTTCTTATTTTTTGTGGTTCTTTATATTTAGAAGATAGAAATTCTAACAATCCACAACCACATTGTTGAAAGCCTTTATCTCCTTTGATTTTATAACCACATTTTCCTAATGTTAGGGCTTGTAATTTTCCTTCTTTTAAGATAGTAACATATTTCCATGATACACCACCCATTTTAGAGTCATATTCTAATTTGTCACCATCCATGGTACTAGAGTAAACCCATTCCCTACGGCTACTAAATTCTTTTGACCACCATTCAAGTTCGTTGTATTCGGCATTTCCGGTAAATATTTTGTTAGCACAGTTAGATAGGATAAGATTTTTGTAGTTATCTTTTTGTCCATGTAATTCTAATTGTGATAAACTTTGAATAGAAATGGTACAACCTACTTTGAATTTTCTATATAAGGTAAACATTGGCTCAGTAGCTCTACAAATAAAGTCAGCAAATTCGTCAACATATAGAAAATATGGAGTACGAGTTCCTTCTGTACCAGGTCTTCTAAGAATAGCATCTTGCATAGAAATTAGATAAAATAATCCAAATGCTCTATGACCTGCTGCTCCTAAGTCTCCACGTCTGGTACAAATAAAGGTTATTTTTCCTTCTTCTAAGAATTTATCAAAGTTTACGTTATTACGTCTGTTACACAAAATTGGCTTGATTCCTGGGATTCTTAGTAAATTGTCTAATTGGCTAACAGCGGTGTAAATATATTTTTCAATTTCCATTCTTCCAGGTGCATCTTTGTAAAAATATTTTTTAAAGTAAGTAAGTTGTATTGAATATTTTTCTTTTAAATCCTCGTCATGTGCCATAATTTCACACATTTTTTCGATTAATTCAAAGTTAGTAAATAGTTTTAGTAAGTCTTCCATATTAGGTAATGCACCATTATTCATTCTTGGATAGATTTCTTTTAATAGGATTGTTACATTTTCAATAGCTTGTGTAGAAATATCGTCACGATAAGCTTCTTCTGGATTATCATGGTTAACCATAAACATAGCTTTTAAAACAGAAGTTATGGTTACTGCAATTTTTGCTGGATCTTCGTAAGTAAAAGGATTTAGACCAATTGAAGTTTTAGAGGATGGGTCAATAACATCATAGTCTATTCCAAAGTTTTTGCAAACAGCCGTCATATGGTCAATTACTTCATAGTCTGGAGCCATTAAGGTAAGTCCTAAGTTTCGATAAACGTTTTCGCCATTTATGGTTCCTAAAATCATTTTCTTTAAGTAGGTATTAAATAGTCCTTCTTTTCCGGCTACTGGTGTTATCATATTTAAGCTAAAGTTTTTATTTAAGTAGTCATTATCAAATGGTTTATTTAAAGTAGCAATTCCTGTTTTTAGAGCAGTGAAGCCTAATTCTTTGGATGCTTCTTTGAAAAAGTATTTTCTTTCAATATCTTTTGCCATTAAAGGTTCATAAATTAAAGAGGTTTTTCCTGTTCCAGAGCCACCACATACCAACAAAGATTGATACCTAGAGGTTTCTGGCATAACAATTTTTTTGTTGTAGTCGTCGTCTGTACAAATATATACTTCACAGGTGTATGGACCATGTCCTTCTTTTTTGTCAGATAAATCGATTCCACGAAAGTCCCAAATAGAACGTACTTTTAGTGGGTTGTCGTTAATGCCAAAGTAAATCCATTTAAAGAAAGGATATACGGTAACTAATGGGAAGTAGATGGCAAGCCCTATTAAGGCTGGTGTTACTAATTCTGAAAATTCTGTAATTAATTCAGTGTAATTTGGCACTGATAGTAAGAATAGCCATGCACCCATATTGACCCATTGTGTAATCATGGAAATTGCAATTACATAAAAGGCAATTAAGAATACATAAAATAGTTTTACTTTATATCCTTTGTTTTTACAAAATTTTGATTTTGGGGTGAAGGCAAAAGCAAAGCATGGACATGCTAAAGCTAAAGCATAGGTAAGGGGTCCCCAATAAGAATACGAAACACCAGTAAATGCCATTAATAACATTTCTACTATTCTGTCAACTACTAAATAAACAGTAAGTAAGGTTAGTAAATAAGTAGCAAAGGTATTTCGATTGGTATTTAATTTTTTTAAAAATTTATCGATAAATTTCATGTTAAGATTCCTTTCTTGAGTTTATAATCATACATCTATATTATCCTACAAAATGGCGAAAAAAACAAGACTTTTAGGGAAAATAATTGAAATTTTTAGGTGCTTTTTAGGAAGAATTGATATTTTTGGACAAAGTGAATAAATATGGCAAAATTTGAATACACTATGAAAAAAGTATTAAAGGAGAAAAATTATGCAAAATGACTATTATGTAAGAGAACAAGAAATTGTGGAAAAGACGGAGATGGAGAAGGAAAAAGAATTGGTACGAGCAATTATAAAGGCAAGAGAAGAGTTAAAAGTGGCGAATCGTAATTTTGAATATGCACAAGATGATTTGGTAGATTATTATACCTATCAAATTAAGGCAAATCAAGCAAAGCTAAATTATTTAATTAAGATAGCAAAGGCAAAAGGTATTGAAGTAGATATGATTATGGATATTAAGTTTTCTTTGTGGGATGAAGAAGAAGCAGGGTAGAGTAATATTTGTCCTAACTTCAACATACAAATGGTAGTAGAAAGTTTGGGAGTTGAAGGTTATGGATACAAATATACTTACATTTTTAGCCTGTATTTGTTTTATATTTATATTTGGAAGAATTTTTATATTACCACTAAAAAAGATATTAAAATTAGTATTTAACTCTATTTTAGGTGGTATTTCTATTTTTGTGATTAATTTGGTGGGAGCAAGTTTTGGTTTTCATATTGGCTTAAATTTTTTTACGAGTATTTTGATACGGATTACTTGGTCTTCCAGGTACAGTTTGTTTGGTTGTTGTTAAACTATTGATAGGGTAAAGTTTGATTTTTATGTAAAATTATAGTATAATTAAAATACAATACGCTAAAAAGCGAAAAAGAGAGGAGAACAATATGAGTGAAAAGAAAGACATTTTATTAGTTATCATTGAGAATCAGGAAGAGGAATCTCTCTACATTGAAGGAGCAGCAAAGAAAATAGGAGGAATCAAAACAGAAGTTTTTAAAGAAATGGTACCGGCAATTGATTTTATTCAACGGAAGAGCGTAGATGGGATTATAACTCGTATGGAATTTTGCATATATAAAAATGATCCTGGCTCTTTTGATGAGAAAGCTGGCCTGACGTTTTTAGACCAGTTAGACGAAATTGGTAAGAAAATTCCTGTTTTAGGAAACTCGTTGGTTAAATTCGAAACAATGTACCCATATTTCTGGGAACAGATGCCGGGAATTTTCATGAAAGACATATTTTCAGATTTTGTTGCTTTTATAAAGAACCGCAATTAGTTGCGGTTCTTTACTACCTTTCATTTTCAAGAGCTTTTAATGTAGCACCTAATAAGGGATTAAACTCCCTATTTTTTGGGGTTGCTTGTTTCATTTTAGTATCAATAATTAGTCTAATACATTCGTCTGGAGAAGTTAATTCGTTTGCTTGGATTTTAGCTAAAAAATTATTTTTTCTATTTGGTTCAATATTATCAGCAATAAATATAATTTTATCTAACAAACTCATATTACTATCTCCTGTATTATGACAAAAAATAGCATGTGATATAGCATTAAATCTAGCAATATCACTATTATCAAATAGTTCTTCAAAGATGATACGACTAACTTGACTATGTAAAGCAGAATGAGTTTCAAAAATTTCAAAATCGTATAATGGGAGATTTTTCTTGCTACAAAGTTCTAACATTTGCTTTGGACTAACAGATTTTCCAATATCGTGTAATAAACCTGCAATGATAGCATCAGTAGGAGAGGCATGCCATTTTTTAGCTAACATGGCACTTATTTTAGCAACACGAAAAGAATGATGAAACCTAACTTCGTCAATGGGTTTTAAATATTTTTCTAATGTGATAAAAGCATTTTTTATGGTGAGTTTCATAATTATTTTCCCTTCTTTTTATTATTTTACTTTACATATTATACCATAATTGGAAGAAAGAAACAATAGGATTAAACAGGTTGCGAATTGACAATGTTATGTAAATGTGATATAATAAATATAGTTATGTAACAGTAAAAACTATAAGTAAAGAAAGGAAAGCTCCAAGATATTGGGGTGAGGTAAGAAACATGAAAAACATGACAGCAGAAGAAAGAATTAACAGAAGGAAACAAGCAGCAGAACGGAAACTCTTTGAATTAAGGAGAGATATGGCAGAGGTTGGGGCAAAAGAACTAACGCCACCAGAAGGAATTGAGTTGAGGCAAAACCTTGACGAAAAGTATAGGCTTGAAGATGAGCGGTACGTTAGCTATTGCTACGAAAGAAGGGTTTACATGTGGGATTTATATCCGGAAAAAAAACAGTAGTATACTACTGTTTTTCCTTTTTTATTCCACTGTAACTGATTTTGCAAGATTTCTAGGCTTATCAACATCTAAGCCCTTTTCCTTTGAAATATAGTAAGAAAACAATTGCAAAGGAATAATAGACAAGATAGGAGAAATAAAAGGATTTGTCTCAGGAATTTTTATTGTCATATCAAACCTATCAGCATCTATATCTTGATTGGTAATTACTAGAGTCTTAGCACCACGAGTAACCACCTCTTGAATATTACTAACTGTTTTTTCCACCAAAGTAGGATCTGTCATAATACTAATTACTGTAATATCATTTTCAATCAAAGCAATTGGTCCATGTTTTAATTCTCCAGCAGGGTAGCTTTCAGAATGAATATAAGAAATTTCCTTCAATTTTAAAGAACCTTCTCTTGCAACCGTTTCGTCAATTCCTCTACCAAGGAAGAAAATATCTTTTTCTTGATAAACTTTTTTAGAAAAGTCTTGAATTGACTTTGACAAATCTAAGGTTTCTTCCACTTTTGCTGGTAATGCCATAATATCTTTTTTTAGTTGGCTTAAAGCATCTGTATTTCTTTCTAAAATTTCGGCAAAGTAAATAGCCAAAATCGTAATTAGCATAACTTGAGAAGTATACGCTTTGGTAGAAGCTACTGCTATTTCAGGTCCAGCATGGGTATAAATAGAATAGTCAGCTTCTCTTGTAATAGAACTTCCAATTACATTACTAATAGCAAGAGTTTTAGCCTTTTTTTCTTTACACAATTTTAAAGCAGCAATCGTATCTGCCGTTTCACCAGATTGGGAAATAAAAATACATAAAGTATTTTCGTCCACTAATGGGTCACGATAACGAAACTCAGAAGCAACATCAACTTCAGTTGTTATATGGCAAAGCTTTTCAATGGCATTTTTTCCTACTAAACCTGCATACATAGCTGTACCACAAGCAACAATATAAATTTTATTTATGCTAGATAAATATTCTTTTGTAAAATTCAATTCGTCAAATTCACATTTAGAAGCTTCATTAAACTTAGCTCCCATTGTTTCACGAATAGCAGTTGGTTGCTCATAGATTTCTTTTAGCATAAAATCTTCATAACCATCTTTTTCTGCACCAGTAGCATTCCATTCAATTGTTTGAGAATCTTTTTGAATAGGATTTAATTCCATATCATAAAAAGATACTTGTTTTCTTTCTAAAACAGCTAGTTCTAAGTCGTCTAATAAATAGAAGTTTCTGGTAAAAGAAAGAATAGCTGGAATATCAGAAGAAATGTAATTTTCTCCTTCTCCTTTTCCAATTACAAGAGGGCTATCTTTTCTTGTTACAATCATTAAATCTTTACAATCTTTACAGATAATTTCAATAGCATAACTTCCTTTAAAATCGCTACACGCATTTTTTACAGCGCGTAAGAATTTTTGGCTATCATTTTGATTATCCTTATTATAGTAGTAATGAACTAAATTTGGGATTACTTCTGTATCGGTTTGAGAATAGAAAGTATAGCCATTATCCATTAAAAATTTTCTTAATTCATGATAATTTTCAATAATTCCATTATGAACAACGCTAAAAGTTTTGCTATTATCCATATGAGGGTGAGAATTTTCTTTAGCTGGTTTTCCATGAGTTGCCCATCTAGTATGAGCAATACCAATTGTACCGCTTAAGTCGTCAATCCCCTCCAAGTCATATAAATTTTTTACTCTTCCTTTATCTTTCATTAAAGAAAGACAATCACTTTCAATAGTTGAAATACCAGCTGAGTCATAGCCTCTGTATTCCAATCGAATTAGCCCATTAATCAAAATAGGGCTTGCTTTTTGGTGTCCTATGTAACCTACAATTCCACACATATTTTAATCCTCCTAAAAATTAATTTCTGGAATTAAAGGTATGCAAAATAGGCTTAATATATTAATCTTTGTTACAATATCACTATTGCTTTTTTGATTAATACTATGACTTTAAGCAAAAGCCACTAAGGCATCCGCCGATTGTTTCGATCACCTTAGACCTCGTCAACACTTTTACTATAAAAAGTGTTCAGGCGCTATATTTTTATAAAACAAACTCCTTTCTTTAAAATGTTTTTGCAATTCCTTCAATTTACATTATTATATTACACTAAAAATAAAAAAGTGACAAGTGGTAATCAAAAAAAATTTAAGTATTGTTGAATAAAACAATAAATTAAGATATAATAAAGCCAAGAATAAAACGATGTTTTTTTGCCCCGTCCCAAAAAACATCCAAAAGGAGGAAGCTATGAAAGAAATTGGAATTATTGTTGCAATGGATGAAGAAAGAGAAGCCATCCAAAATATAATGACAGAAGTAGAAATTGAACAAATTTACAATTTGCGATTTTTAAAAGGAAAAATCCAAGGAAAAGCTTGTATTGTGGCTAAAAGCGGAATAGGAAAAGTAAATGCAGCAAGAACCACACAAGTAATGCTTCAAAAATATGATGTACAATATGTGATAAATTTAGGAGCAGGAGGCTCTATTAATGGAATGTTAAACATAGGAGATGTATTAATTGCCAAAGAAGTTGTTCAACATGACTTTGACATTACTGCCTTTGGTCATAGCAAAGGTTACATCACAGGAGTTGGAAATAGTATTATTTGTGATAGAGAATTAGTAAGTGAAATAGAGCAAATCATTCAATCCATACCAGAGCGAAGCTATCAAATAAAATTAGGAGTAATAGCGACCGGAGATATTTTTTGTACAGAAATGTGGATGAAGGATAAAATTCGTGCTAAATTTAATGCTGATGTAGTTGATATGGAGTGTGCAGCAATTGGACAAGTATGTTATTTGGATAATGTACCATTTATGGTGATTCGAGCGATTTCTGATACACCAAATGGTAGAAATGCTTCTACATTTGATGAGAATTTGAAGCTTGCTTCTAAAAGATGTGCTAATATCTTGAAGGAATTTTTAGTATAGGAAAAATTGCCAAAAGGGACGAACCTTTTTGGCAATTTTCTTAACTAATTTTGTATAAAACCCCAAAAATAGTGCATAATCTAAAAGAAGAAGGGAGAGATTAAAATGAGTGAAAAGATTAAAGTAGTACAATATGGAGCAGGAAAAATGAGCGTATATACCATGCGATATGTTTACGAAAAAGGAGGAGAAATAGTAGGAGCAATTGACGTTAATCCAGATGTCATAGGAAAAGACATTGGAGAAATTATGGGGACTGAAAATAAAAACGTAAAGGTAGTTTCTTTAGAAGAAGCAGAAAATATGCTAAAAGAAACAAAACCAGATATAGCAATTGTTACCACTATGAGTTTAATTAGTGACGTAGAAGATGCTTTAATGTTATGTGCCAAATTAGGAATTAATGCGATTACTACTTGTGAGGAAGCATTTTATCCAATGAATTCTAATCCTAGCATAACGAAAAAAATAGACGAAATGGCAAAGAAAACAGGATGTACCATAACAGGAAGTGGCTATCAAGATATTTACTGGGGACAACTAATTTCTAGTATAGCAGGATCTACACAAAGCATAAAAAAAATAAAAGGTAGTTCAAGCTATAATGTAGAAGACTATGGAATTGCTCTAGCAAAAGCTCATGGTGCAGGATTATCTTTAGAAGAATTTGATAAGCAAGTAGCATCTGTTGATAGGATTACAAACGAAGAAAGACAAGCTATGATAGAAAAAGGTGAATATTTGCCATCTTATATGTGGAATGTAAATGGTTGGTTATGTGCAAAACTAGGCTTGACAGTAAAAAGTCAAACGCAAAAAACAGTACCACAAACCCATACACAAGATATTGAGTCTTCTACTTTAGGAATGACAGTAAAGGCGGGTATGGCAACGGGTATGAGTGCAGTTGTTACGACTGAAACCGAAGAAGGAATTACCATTGAAAGTGAATGTATTGGAAAAGTGTATGCAAATGAGGATTTTGATAAAAATGAATGGACGGTTATAGGTGAGCCAGAAACTACCTTAGTAATTAATAGACCAGCTACTGTGGAACTAACTTGTGCGACAGTTGTTAATAGAATTCCTGATGTAATAGGGGCAAATCCTGGTTATGTACCAACGGAAAGTATAGGAGAATTAAATTATAAAATGAGAATAGAAAAATAATGCAAATAAAAAAGCCTGTAAAAGGCTTTTTTTGGTAGCGAAGATGTGATTCGAACACATGACCCTTCGGGTATGAACCGAATGCTCTAGCCAACTGAGCTACTTCGCCATATTTGCTTAGGCGTTATCTATTATAAAGGTAGTTTTACCATTTGTCAAGATAAAAATACAAGAAAATCAAAATTCTTGTATTTTATCTTGTTTTTTCAATATCAGCGTCAGAAATATTTCGTTCAATTGCTTCTGCTTCCTTTGTTCTATTTTGAACTTTATTTTTGATATCTTTTTGGAAAGTTCCATTATTTTCGGTATTATTATGAGCCGTTGTTGTGTTACCAGCTAATTCGGTAGTTGGTACTACAATGTTATCAGCTTCTTTTCGAGCCTTTTTTAGGTCACTAATAACTTCGGGAGGTTCTGGATATTTTCCAATGTCATCTTCTATGTTCTCATCTGGCTTAAAAAATGTACTTGCTACCTCTCCAGTTTTTACTTTTTCATTAGAAAGTATTTCTTTGCTATTTTCTAATTCTTCTTTATCTTCCTTCATATTTCACCTCAAAAATTTAATACATTCTTATTATAACACGAAATAACTGGAAAAATCAAGCTGTTTTTCTAAGTATTTTCTTATTGTTGATTTCAGTTTTTCTAGCATATTTTACGAAAAGACCAAAAATTGATACGAAAAAATATAAAAACATATTAGTTTTTATAAATAATGCTGTTTTAAAAAACTTCTATATTTTTTTCGTGAATTAAAAATGGCGTTTTATAAAAGAAATGAAAAAAGAAAAGTTTTGGATGGTAAAATCGCAATTGTGAAAATGAGGTGAGGAAATGATAGATAAAATCTGTATGTTTCTGACCAATCGAATTAGAAAAGAAATGCCAGAAATAGACGACGAAAAGGCAGAGGTAATTAATTATGGACTTCAAAATATTATAGGAGAAATTCCTAAGATATTTATAGTAGCAATAATAGCCTATTTATTGGGGATTTGGAAAGAAACCTTATTAACACTGTTATTGATAATACCTTATAAAAATGCTTCTGGAGGAATCCATTTAAAAACACATTTAGGATGTATCTTAGCAACAACAACATTTTATTGTGCTATACCAGCACTTGCCAAATTAATTATACTACCAATAGTATGGAAATATATTATAATAGTAACTTTGTGGCTATTTGGAATGTACATGATTAAATTATATGCACCAGCTGATACAGAAAATTTACCAATTTTAAGAAAAAAAGATAGAAGAAAGCAACAAATTATTTCTTATGTTACATTTACAATTGGACTAATAATAGCAGGGATAATAGAATATAATATTGTTTCTAATATCATAATATTGGGATATTTTTTACAAAGTTTAATGATTACAAAATTAGCTTATCGATTAACAAATAATAAATATGGATATGAAGTATATGGTAATACTTCAACTCAAAATGTTTAATATGATAGCATAGACCGGTAATGCTTTTATATTATATAGAAATTACTAAGTAAGAAGGGATGAGTTAGTATGTTAAAATTTTTAGCTAAAGCAGCAGAAAAATATGCAAAATCAACCAATACAGCTTGTGCATTAATATGGGTATGGCATCAACCAAAAATGCCAGCAAGTTTAATCAAAAAAGATTAATTATGAAAATTATATTGGTAAAAGTAGGACGAAAAATTATTTTTGCCAATGATGTAACTTAAAAGTTATATTTATACAATCCAACCAAAAAACAGCTTTTAAAAAGCTGTTTTTTGGTTTTTAATAAAGTTCTAATTGTTGAGAGAAGAACTTATCATTTTTAGAGGTAAATAAATTAGTATTATTGTTTTTCTTAATAATTTTTCTAACTTCCCATAAACCTAATCCGAGTGTGATTTTCTTTTTCCGTAATTCCTTTTTCAAATATTTTTTCTGTATTAATTTGTTTATTAGGATAGGTGTTTTCAATAATAATTAACTGTCTATGATTTCTTTCTTCTTCTCTAAATGTAATATTAATAATCTTTTCTTTACATTCTTTGCTAGCTTCAATTGCATTATCTAATAATATACCTAAAATTCTTGCAAAATCATATATTCCCATTTTTAAGGTAGTTAAATCTAATAGAAAGGTCATATTTACTTTAATATTTTGTGATTCTGCTTCATTATATTTACTAGTAAGTAGGTTATAAATGCCGTGGATTGTTAATGATTTCAGGATTTAATAAGTATAAATTGTTAACTCTTTGGCAATCATCTTCTAGTTGGATATAATAACTTTTTAAACCTTCCATGTCATTTGTTCTTATATAACCACCAATAGTTGTTACAATATTATCAAAGTCATGTTTGAATCCACGAACATTATCATGTAAAATGTGTAAAGTATTATTATATTCTTCTGCACTTTCTAGTTTTCTAGTAGTTAGAGTTAATTTCATAACTCTAGTTAGACTATATAGACTTAAACAAAAATAAGCTAATAAAATAACAAAACTTAAGAAAGTAATTATTATAGGTAAAATATCAATATAGTAAAAGATTATAACAGATTGAAGTATAAATGTTGTAATACTTAAAATAAAACTACCTATTATTGAGCGTTTAGTTTTTTTATCGATATCATCAACAAAGTTAATTCTTATGTTGTAATTTTTTATTATCATAATTATTGCAAATACTAGAGTATACATTAGAAATAGGTATAATAACCTATAAATAGGAACAGTATCTATCCCAACAGAAGTTATATTCATTAATGTTAAAAGAGGATTAGATATTAACGTTCCAATCAATGCAAAAACAAGAGAAGAAGTCATAATTGATACGGAACTTTTCAATAAAGATATCTTAAAGATATAATGACTAAATATAATCATTATTATATAGTTGAAAAGTATAAAAAATAAGTGAGGAAGTATATACATTGCAACAATACCAATTAAAGGTATTGAAATACTATATATTAATTTTTGCTTTTTTGTAGATTGAATATTTAAAAATGTACTAAACAAAGTCATTATTAGATAGTTTTCTATAAAAGTTGCTAACATCATAATAACATTTACTAATTCTTCATTCGGCGTACTTAACGCCATCCAAATATTATTCAAAATTTCCATATTCTTTCATAACCTCCATAAAATCTTTTTTATACTTAGGGCCAATACTACAAGTTTGACCGTCCATAAAAGTAATCGTACCAGAAACAGGTTCAACATCCTTGATTTGGTTTAAATTAGCAATATAGGATTTATGACACCTTACATAAGTAGAAGGTAGCTTATCCTGGAACTTATTAAACGAACTATAGGTATCATAGTCACGAGAAGAAGTGTGAAAAACTAACTTCATACCATCTCTTTTTATATAGTGAATCTCTGATTCATCAATAATTGTATTTTTATTATCAATCTTAAGATAAGTCTTACTAAGCTCATTTGCGTCTTCAAACAACCTGTGAACAGTTTCTTCTAATCTATCATAAACAATAGGCTTAGCAAGATAATCAAAAGTCTTATATTTATAAGCAACCATAGCATATTCTAAATGGCCTGTGGTAAAAACAATATAAGGATTCTTCTTTCTTTTTCGAATCTCTTCTGCTAATTCAAGACCACTTTTACTAGACTTTAAATTAATATCTAGCATCAAAACATCAGCAACATTAGTATCAATATAATTTAAAATATCATCTGCATTATCGCTTTTGAAAACAACAGAAGCATCATAATTATTTTTGGTAAATAAAGTTTCTAACATTTTTTCTAGTCTATCTAATAAGTTCTTATTATCGTCACAAATTACAAAGTTTAACATTGTACATCTCCTTTAACCCTACAGTATCAAAAAAATAAGAAAAAAAGGTTTGACAAAATTCAACAAATTACCTTAATTTCCCAAATATAATAACAATATAATCCAAAAAGTTAAACTTGTCAAGAGTAATTTACAAATTCATCCATCAAGTTAAAATAATTCGTATAACTAATATTAGAAGGTAAATGAAAACATACCATTTTGTAAAACTAATAAAATAAGGTAGTACAATTAGTTAGACATGGTTTGCAAAAAAATAGAAGAAGTAAAATTTATTTACTTAAAAAATTTTCTATTTTTGAATATTTTATGAATGATACATGAACTTTTTGTAACTTATTTTCAAAAAGATTGACTTTTATAAATGGTATGGTAAAATAGAAACAATTAAAAATATTTAAAAATCAAAGGTGCTAACATTTTAAAGCACAATTTAATCAAATGTTTTAAAAAGTATTCTAAAAATTTCACTAAATTAAATAAAAATAAGTAAAAAATGAAGAGAAAGGAAATAAAAAAGAGAAAAACGAAAAAGTTTACTTAAAAATAAAAATTGACAATCAAATCAAAAACATGTATATTTATAAGGAGGAGTAAATTTGAAATTTATTACAAAACTAGACTATATAAAATACCGTAAAGAACATCCAGAAGTTATGGTATTAGCAGAAGAAGGAGTAGAATACAAAATACCAACAGAAGAAGAAAAGAAATATGGGTATGAAAAAATAGAACAAGTAGATAAAAAACATGATAAAATGTTAAAAGTAATATTTAGCCAGAAAAAGGAAGTAGCCCAATTTTTAAATCAGTTTTTAAAATTGGAAGAAAAAATACAAGAAGAAAATCTATTGCAATGCCCAACTGAATTTATAACAAGACAATATAAAGAAAAACAGGTAGATATCCTATATCGACTAAAAGATAAAGAAATATACTTTTTAATAGAACACCAAAGTACAGTGGATAATGAAATGATAGAAAGAATAGGGAAATATGTAATAGAAATTATGAGAAGAGCAAAAAACATGAATCTTTTATACCCAGTAGTAGTACCAATCGTGATTTATACAGGATTTCAAAGCTGGAGAGCCAAAACCAAATTTAGCCAGAAACAATATTTCTCTAAAGCTTATAGTAAATATCAAAATACTTCTTTATGGTACAACTTAATTACAGTGCAAGATTATACCTTTGAAGCATTATTACAAAAAGGTACATTATTTTCAAGTTTCATGATAATGGAAAAATGCAAAACCAAAGAAGAATTAATTATATATATGAATAAAATTATTGAAAAGTTCCAGAAGGAAGAAGAAAAAGAAGCTCTAACAGAAATTATAAACAATATAATAGTGCCTCAAATAGAAGAAGAGGTAGCAAATAAAATGTTAAAAAAAATAAAAAAGAAGGAGGAAATGCCTATGAGTCCATTAACAAAAATGTTATTTGATTTAGAATTAAAAGGAGAAGAACGAGGAGAAAAACGTGGAGAAAAGCGCGGAAAAAAAGAGGGAAGAAAATTAGGAATGGCAGAAGGAATTATGAAAACAGTACAACAAACTGCCGAAAAAATGTTAAAGAAAAATATGAATTTAAAAGATATCGAAGAAATAACAGGACTAACACAAGAAGAAATAAAAAAACTACAAGAATGTATCTAAAAAATTCTTATCTATTTTAATTCTGTCACAAATTACATTATGATTACCAAAATATAATATATTAAACAAAACATTGTAAAAGGTAAAAAAGTATGATATAGTATAAACATAAAAATAAGGAAACAAAAGAAAAAAGGAGAACAAAAATGAAAACAGAAAAAATAGCAGGAATTACTTTGATTGCATTAGTCATAACCATCATTATTTTACTCATTCTAGCAGGGATTAGTATAGTAGCCTTAACCAGTCAAAATGGAATTTTAAATAAAGCCAATAATGCTAAAGAAGAAACGCAAAAAACAGCAGCTAAAGAAAAAGTGCAAATAGCAGTAGGAGGCAGTTTTTCAACAGAAGAAATAATTAACAACACCTCATTAAGAGAAAATTTAGACAAAGTGGAAGGAATTGAATGGAACTCAAAAGAATTAACAGACGACGATTTTACCTTAACGGTAACAGTAGATGGATATGATGTAGAAATAGAGAAAAATGGAAAAGTTACATTAAAAGGAGAAACAAGTGGAAGCGTAAAACCAGATACTCCAGAATCAGGAATAGAAGCACGGTAAACCACCAACAGTTGGGGACTCGTTATCTGCTACTAATTTTGCTCCTAAATGGTCTCCAGGGGAACTATACGGTAAAACTGTTACAGGATATACATTAAAAAAAGTAGACGGAAAAGATTATAATGAGGCAGTAAAAAATTGGAAACTATTTTATGCGGATGGTACTAACATTTATTTAATTGCAGATGAATTCATTCTTCCAGAATATATGCCTCTTTCAGGGGGAACAGCTGTAGGAAATAAAACGTGGCTAGCAGACGGTAATAAAATGGCTTATGGTTATCCAAATGGTTCAAATCACATAACAGACCCTAAAATAAAAGCATTAAATAATGATTATTTTAATGTGAAAAAGTTTAGTAGCACAGAACATCATTTGAAAGTAGTAGCTTATTTATTAGATACTAAAATTTGGGAAAACTTTAAAGCAGATTCAGCAGAATATGCAATTGGAACACCAACTCTTGAGTTATTTATTGCATCATTTAATCAAAAATACAACGATGGATTGAAAGCATTAGCTATTAATAATGATGGATATAAAATATCTGGATGTGCAGGAGGAGAAGTAGGAAATCACTTTACGACTCGGGGACAATCATCTAGGATGTTTACCAGCAGAAGATTCTCTTTATGTGGCTAACAATGTTGTTAGACCAGGTGATATGTGGATTGCAAGTCCTGCTTATGAAACGAGCATCCCTAAGCATTTGTTTTTTATTTACAATAACAGATCTGCTACCAGACTTGCCCATCAAGAAGCAACGGGTGTTCAAGGTGCAAAATATGCAGGACTTCGTCCAGTAGTTTGTTTAAAAGAACGGAGCTAAGCTAAAAAGATCGGAAGAGCG
>CAMSQT010000010.1 GCA_947062645.1 uncultured Clostridium sp.
CACCAACTTATTTCAGTTTTTAAGACTAAAACGGAAATTCAAATAATAATTATCTTAACAACAAAATTAAATGGGATAGCATTGAAAAACAAAAAGATGTATGATATAATATTTACATAATTTTGTAAAATTCATGGATTATTTTTTCTGTGAACAAGCAAATGTCTATGAAAAGGAGCGTGATATCATAAGTATTAGTAACAAAGAACAACCAATAAAATAATAAGGAGGGCTACATAGTGTTACAAATTCAAGCAAAAGAATTAGACATCTGTCGGATTAGCAAATTGATTGCTAAGCATAATATTAAGGCAAATATTGCTAATCAAGTAATCACTTTAGATGGTGAAATTTCTGATGAGTTATTGAGTGAACTTTGCGATGGTATAACTATTTGCACTGTGCAGAATTTTAGGGGTAAAATAAATCCTATTACTCAAAAGAGATTAACAGTTTCTAATGTTGATGAACCTGTATCAAAACAACTTGAAGACAAATCTATTATTGAATCAACAAACCAAGAAGTTGTGCTTGCATCACGAATTACGCAGAATTATGATTTGATTTATTCTACAGTTAAGCGTGGTGAAGTATATCTTTGCGACTTTGGAGAACCTTATGGAAGTGAGCAAGGATATATGAGATATGCAATAGTTGTTCAAAATGATGATGGAAATGTTCATTCACCTACCACTATTGTATTAGCTTGTACTAATAAACAGAAAAAAAGATTGCCAGTTCACCATCATTTTGTTTTTTCTAATGAGAACATGTTAGATTACAATGTACTACATGTTGGATTGAAACAAAATGTTGTTATGGCTGAGCAAATTTGGACAGTTGACAAAACAAGACTTCGTAAGTTTCTTGGAACTATGACACCTGAGTTCATGGATAGGATGCAGGAAATTATAGATATTTCTTTGCACTTAAAGAGAACAGAAAGAGTTATTGCTAAAGCAGAAAAGGTGTATATTGAGAAACCTGTGTATAGAAATGTACCAATCGATTCTGATGCACCTAAGGAACGCAAAGATTTGAATATGGTACAAATGCAGTTATTAGCTATGGTAAACATTGAGGAACTTTTTAAGATTTCTAAAACCAGAGTTTCTGATGAAATCAAGTCCGAAAAAATTCTTCAGTTATTCGGTTTTGATATGCAGAAAAATGGCGTTCAGTATCTTTTCAAAGCTATTCTCATTTCTCCAAAAGATGCTTATTTTAATTTGGAAACATTATGCGAAAGCATTTTCAAGAATGAGCTTACTATAGAGAAAGATGAGATAAAGAGACTTATCGTAGCGAGAGTTAAGGAACAATTTAAACTTAAGAAATCGCCTACAATTGATTTTATTCGTTTAGTAAACAGTTTTCTAGTTAAAAAAGAGGAGGAACAGAATGAAGAAACTAACATTTAAGGTAAGTAATCCAAAGGAAGGAAGTATTATAGCATTTGTAAAAAAAGTGAACAAGATTGCTTGTCGGCTTCAACTTGATATTGAAAATGGATTTGTAACAGCTGAAAATGTCGATGACACTATGATTGAAACAGTTATCGAATTAGTCGATAACTATTATACGCTTTTAGGTGTTGACATCGACAATAATCTTGAAAATGATGTTACTGTTTCTATTGCTAAAGAAACTACAGATGTATCAGTTCAGGCTGAAAATGATTCAGAACCAAAAGCAACTGCTAAAATTCTTGAGCCACAGTCTGAAGATGACTTAATCATCAAAAAGGTTGAATTTGAAAATGAGTATGTCGAGCAAATTATCAACAAGTTTTTAAGAACAGCTTACTGGGCTATGTTTAAGAAGAATGTTCCTGAAAAAGAAATTGGGGGTTTTATCTATACTTCTATGAGTGAAATCTCTATGAGATACAATAATGAGGATAGTATTCCATTTTCTGTTGGGGATGTTGTAGATTGTAACTATGGAATACATCTTGGTGGAGAAATTAATGGTGATCACGTATTTGCTATTGTTTGTAACATTTTAGATAATATGGCATATTTGGTGCCAATTACCAAGATGAAGGAAAATTTGAAATCACATTCCTATTTAATGCTTACTGATCCTAACGGTATCGTTTATGATAGAGACTATACTGGAGGAACTGTGTTGTTAGATAAGGGGAAATATGTTCGCTCAAAGAGAGTTCGTGAAGTTATTGGAAAAACCAGTCCAGAGTTTTTGGCAAAAGTTTTACATCAGTTGGCTACTACATTTGATTTTACTGATGCAAATCTAACAGAAAAACAGCAAGAAGCAGAAAATGCTACTACAGAGAATGTATTTTCTGAAAAAGCATCTGAAAGTACTGCAACAATAGTAGAAACAAAACCAACAAGTAAGAATAGTGGTAATGTAGAAAGTGCCTTGTTAGAAGTAGTGGGCTCTGCCTTTGATAAACTAACACCTTCTAAAAAGGTTGAGGAACAAATAGATTCTTTTTTAACAGATATAGGTATGTCTATAAATGAAAGAATGGTTAAGCAGTCCTTTGTTATTGCTTGTGATATTAAGAAAATCACTTACGAGAATGTTATTCTTGAGTTGCACAATGTGAATCCAGAGGTAAACGAGGATATTATTAAGGCAACTTTGAAGGAAAACTTTAAGAAGTGGTTGGAGCAGTATCCAGAATTAGCGAAAAAATGTCCTAAAATGTCTCTTATGTCAGTATTAAAAGTATTTGCCAAGAGACTTGGATAAAGTATATATTCGCTAAATGACTTTGGCTGGGTGGGAGAGGTATCTTCCACTCAGTTTTTACATGTAAAATTCTTTAATATTTTACTTTTTATAGATAAAATTGGTAAAAAGATTGACAAAGTAAAAAAATCTCTATATAATAACTACATAAAGTAGAAAATTTTAAGATTTTCTATAGACTTCTTATATAAAAAATTGTTGGCAAAAAGTTGCAAAGTATAATATCATATTGATATTGTATAGTACTGTTATGCAATAGAAATGTTAGCAAAAAATCTACCCATGCAGTATTATATTAATAGTGTATAAGATTTTTATGTAAGAAAAGTGTGATACAAAATTTAACTAAAATAAAATTGGAGTTTAGCAAAGTAGCTAGGCTCTTTTTTGATTGGTTGTAACTGGTATGAAGTAATTTATACCTGTTTTTTGAAGTAATAAATTATATGTTGGGACATATACATTTAAAAAGAAAGAGGTGGACATGAATGTAACAAGAACTTTTTTACACGAAGGAAAAAAATTGCAAGAGTTAATGGAAATATTACTTCCAATTTACATAGAAGAAAAGACTTGCAATATAAAGGAAGAAGAGTTAGAATGCACAACATCAAAAATTCTAAAATAACTTGTTATCTAGGTATTATGAAAGGAAGGGATGAAAAATAATGAATTTAGATACAAGTATATTAGACACTAAAACATACAAAGTACGGACTTTATTTAAGACTTTCAAGAGATGATGAGGGAAGTCGGAACATCTGAAAGTATTATCAATCAAAAAGAATTTCTAACGAAATATGTTGCAAAAGAGCCAAATTGGCTTTTAATAGATATTTATATCGATGATGGATTTACAGGGACAAACTTTAATAGACCATCCTTTATAAGATTAAAAGAAGACATTGAACAAGGAAAAATAGATATGGTAATAACCAAAGACTTATCCCGTTTAGGAAGAGATTATATCGATACAGGTTACTACCTAGAAAAATATTTCCCAGCTAAAAATGTTAGATATATTGCAGTAAATGATGGAATAGACACATTCTCAAAAAATAGTAATAATGACATTGGACCTTTTATGTCTGTTGTAAATGATATGTATGCAAAAGATATTTCTAAAAAGGTAAGAACTGTAAAAAGAACAAAAGCAGAGAAAGGCGAGTTTATAGGAGCCTTTGCACCATATGGCTATAAAAAGCATCCAAATGATATTACAAGATTAGTCATAGATGAAGAAGCAGCAGAAATTGTTAAATACATATTTAACGAATATGTAAATGGAAATGGACTAGCCTATATAGCTCATAGACTAAATGAAAGAAAAATTCCCTGTCCTTCTATTTATAAACAGAAAAGTTGTAATTATCATTGTAAAACAATATCTGGATTATGGGGGCATAATACGATAAAAAAGATTTTGATGAATAAAGTATATACGGGGGATTTGATTCAACATAAAGGAGAAATGGTAAGCTATAAAGTAAAAAAATATAGATTACTTCCTAAATCAGAATATCTAATGAAAGAAAATGCACATGAACCGATTATAGATAAACAGACTTTTGAGTTAGTACAAGATATATTAAAAAGGAAAGCACATAACATACATAAAAAAGAAAATACAGAACACTTATTAGCAGGACTATTATATTGTCCAAGATGCCATAACAAATATACCTATCAAGTACAAAGTGGACTAAAAAATGATATGGTAGCAATTTGTAGTATGTATAATCGATATGGAAAAGATTATTGTACAAGAATGGCAGTAAGAGAAAGTCTGTTAAATGAATTTGTAGTACAAGATTTAAGAAAGATTTTGCAAGAAAAAGTAGATAAGGAAAAACTAATCAATTCAATTGATCAAACTAAAATTAACAATGATAAGAAGAAATTACAAAAGAAAATAGTTGATTATAATAGAAGGATAGAAGAAATAACAAAAATCATAAAAACAGCATATGAAGACAGAGTAAATGGATTGCTAGATAAAGAAGAATTTGTTTCTTTTACAGAAAGTTACAAGAAAGAAAAACAAGAATTGATTGAGAAAATAGAAAAGCTAAATACCAAATTAAATGACTATGAAAACAATAAAGAAAATGAACTCATGAAATATATTAGAGAAATTGTTAGCTTTAAAGAAATTAATAGAAATATAATTCTTAACTTAATTGATACAATAGAAATCATAGACAAAGAAAATATAAAAATAAATTACAAATTTGCTGTATAAAAATAGGTTGTTTTTTTGAAACTTGAAAAAGCGTGATGGAAATATAAAAAATACTTGCAAAAATGTGATAAAAATATGGAATAAGCTTGCAAAAATGTGATTGACTTAGGAAATAGCGTAAGTAGATAAAATCTGCTTTTAATTTTTAGAGTAATCTATCACAAAAGGAATTGCTACTGGAATGCAGACGACATCGATAGCATTTTAAAAACCTTGCAAGAGAGTAACGTAAAAATAACATTTTTCATGGTAGGAGACTGGATTCAAAAATATCCAGATGCGGTTAAAAAAATACACGAAGCAGGGCATGAAATAGCAAGCCATAGTGATACACATCCACATGTCAACAACCTAAGCTATGAAAAAAACATAGAAGAAATCGAAAAAAGTAATGATAAAATCGAAAAAGTAACAGGAAAGAGAACCAAAATTTATAGACCCCCTTATGGAGAATACAATGATACTGTAATTAAATCTGCACAAGACAAAGGATATCACACAATCCAATGGTCATTAGATACACTTGACTATACTGGCTTAACTCGGAGAAGAAATGTGGAAACGACTAGAAAGCAAAATAAAACCAGGAGACATTATATTAAGTCACAATGGAACCAAACATACAGCAGATAGCCTAGAGATGTTACTAAAAAACATTAAACAAAAAGGATTAGAAGTAGTAACCGTAAGCAATCTAATCTATCCAGAAAATTACACTATAAATAACAATGGTACACAAATTAAAAAGTAAAGAAAAGTTTTTTTACTATAGTATATTTTTACCAAAAAAGGAAATAATAGTTCTATAAAATAAAAGTAATAGGGGATAGAAGATGTCATTTATTGGTGTGTTTGCAAATAAAAAATGTTTTGAAACCATTCAAAAACAAATTACTAAAAAAATAAAAGAACAAAATCTACAACTAGTACAAATCAATTTAAAAAGCATAGAAAATGTAAAAAATATAAAATTTGAAACAATTATAATAGAAGACAGTTTAGAAAAATTCAAGAATCATAAAGAAACATTAGAAAAAATCTTAGAAAACACACAGTATCTAATTATCAATACAGACAAAAACCAAGAGGAAGAAAACCAAAAGCACAACACAATGGTTATAACCTATGGACTAAACCAAAAAGCAAATGTTACCATATCTAGTATCACAGAAACTGATATTTTAACCTATTTGCAAAAAGCCTTTAAAAATAAAGAGGGAGAAAAAATAGAAATTGAAGAAAGAAGAATCAAAAGAAAACTAGAAAAAGGAAGGCTAACAACCTATGAAATATTGATTATTTATACAATTTTAAAATTATACCAAAAAAGCATAATCGAGGAAATATAGGAAAAACTTAACTTTTTTGAAGAAAATTAACTTTTTATGTAGACAAATCCAAAAAAATGGTGTATAATAATAACTGTAATATAAAATCGTAAGGAAAAAAGTACAAGAGCAAAATCCTAAAACAACTGATTTTGCAAGAGTCTGAAAAGATTAAAATAGGGAGGAAAAGAAATTGGATACTAATTATCTAGAAAACAACTACTTAACACTAGTTGGAAAAGTTACAGGAGAAAAAGAATTCAGTCATGAAATTTATGGAGAAAGATTTTATATCTTTAAATTAGGAATTCCACGTCTAAGTGGAAACCAAGACATCATACCAATTACTATATCTGAAAGATTGATAGGAGAAGATACTTTAAGTGAAGGTAAAAAATTATTAGTAAAAGGGCAATTTAGATCTTACAACAGCTATGAAAACGAAAAGAATAGACTAATATTAACCGTATTTGCTAAAGACGTTATGGAAGTAGAAGAAAAAGAAGAAGAAGAGGAAAACGAAATTGTCAAAAAAGACACAATAACAAACGAAGTAGTATTAATTGGATACATCTGTAAAGCACCAATTTATCGTCAAACACCATTTGGAAGAGAAATAGCAGACATATTATTAGCCGTAAATCGTGCTTACAACAAATCAGATTATATTCCATGTATTGCATGGGGAAGAACTGCAAGATTCTGTCAAAACTTAGAAGTAGGAGCGCAAGTTAAAGTAGTAGGAAGAGTCCAATCAAGAACCTACGAAAAGAAATATGAAGATGGAACTGTTCAAACAAGAGTAGCTTATGAGGTTTCTATTGGAAGCTTAGAAGTAATTGAAGAAAAAGATCAAAAGCAAGAAGAAGACCAAAAAGAAGAAATAGAAAACCAAGAAGCTGTATAAAAGGGATTGTATAAATAATAAAATAAATTAAAGTAAAAAGTTTCAAAAGACTAGTCTTTTGAAACTTTTTTTGATATAATCTAAAAAACGAAATGAGGAGAAAATAAGTTATGAAAAACCAAAAAGAAAAACATAAAAAAATAAATGCAAGTCTAAAATTTACAATATTAGCTGTTATTTTAATCGCTATTTTTTGTGTAGCACTAACCCCTGTAACGTTTCAAAACGATACCTATTATACTATTAAAATAGGAGAACACATTATAAACAATGGACTAGATGGACAAGATCCTTTTTCTTGGCATCAAGATTTAGCCTATACCTATCCACATTGGGCCTATGATGTAATTACCTATTTAATTTATCATGTGGGAGGTTTTACCGGAATTTATGTAGTAACTTGTTTATTAACGATTCTATTAGGTTTATCCATTTATTTTGTAAACAGTAAGCTTACCAAAAACCAAGTCATTTCCTTTCTAGTCACAATAGGAGTCATGTATATTATCAAAGGATATATAGCAGCAAGAGCGCAACTAGTAACCTTTATTTTATTTGTTTTAACATTATATTTTATTGAAAAATTTATCGAAACCAAAAAGAAACGATATGGTGTGGGATTAATTATCATTCCTGTTGTTATTGCTAACTTACATGTGGCAGTATTTCCTTTTTACTTTGTTTTATACTTACCCTATATCGCAGAATATTTATTAGCTTTACTAGGAGAAACCATTATCTACAAAAAAGTGGATAGCTTGTTAGTCAAAATAAAAATTAAACAATATAGTAAAAAAGAAGGAAGCGAAGAAAAGCTAGAAGCCTTAAAGAAAAAACAAAAAGAATTAGCAGAAAAAATTGACAAAATAAAAATAAAAAGAAGCAAGGAATTACAAAATCCATATAAAATAAAAATAAACAAAAATCCAAATGTAAAATGGTTAATTCTAATTATGATAATTTGTTTATTAACGGGATTTTTAACTCCACTTGGGACAACCCCATATACTTATTTGGCAAAAACCATGCAAGGAAACACCACCCGGAAATATCAATGAGCATTTACCAATGACACTAGCAAATGACAACGATGCTTTATGCATGTTAATACTATTTTTAGCCATTTTAATTTTTACGAAAGCAAAGATTCGATTAGCTGACCTTTTTATGCTAGGAGGTTTATGCTATTTAATGATAGATTCCAGAAGACAAATTACGATGTTTGCTCTTCTATGTTCGGTTATTTTTAGCCGATTTATCGTACAATTAATGCAAATGTACACCAAACAAGACGATAAAAAACTATTAAAAAAAGCAACTAGTTGGATACGGAATGATTGTAATAACAATAGCAACAGCTGGACTTAGTTATTATTTTGGAAAAGATAAATTAAAAGAAACTTATGTAGACGAAAGCGCTTATCCTGTCCAAGCAGCAGATTTTATTTTAGAAAATATTGATTTACAAACAGCCAAATTTTATAACGAATACAATTACGGAAGCTATTTGCTATTTAGAGGAATACCAGTATTTATCGACTCAAGAGCTGATTTATATGCACCAGAGTTTAGCGGAAAAGAAGAAGATATCTTTATGGATTTTATTGATACCTCTAGCATTGGAAAATTTTATGGTGATATTTTTGAAAAATATGGCATGACCCATGTAATTTGCTATAAAAATTCAAAAGTGAATATGATAATAACCAAAACGCAAAAAGAAAAATACCAAGAATTATATAAAGATAACCATTTTGTGATATATGAGATTAAAAGATAAAATCTTAAAATAAGGAAGAAGGATAACAAATGGAAAAAAAGAAAAAGATAAAAAAACTAACCAAAGAAGTTTGGTGCTTATTAGCAATTATGGCTGTTATTATTGTAATAGATCAAGCGTTAAAACTTTGGCTTCAAAAGGTAGGAACAATAGCTATTATTCCAGATGTTTTGGAATTTAAAGTAAGCCAAAATACAAGTGCAGCTTATGGAATTGGTTCGAATTCTAAGTTTATGTATGTGGCTACTAATGTAGTGATTTTAGGTGTGATTTATAAATTTTTGACGACACAAAATGAATTTGTTGATACGAAATTAAAGGTTTTTTTAAGTTTTATTTTGGCAGGTGGTATTTCAAATGTAGTGGATAAAATGATAAGAGGCTATGTGACCGAATTTATTGATTTTGGGCATCATTTTCCTGTGTTTAATGTGGCAGATTTTTTTGTTGTAATTGGTTGGGTAGCAATTGCAGCTATTTTTGCAAATTTTACGGTAAAAGAGTGGAGAGACAAAAAAGAGGAAAAGGACTTAAACGATAACGATAAATCTAAATAATTATTTTCTTTATAAAAATTTATATATTTTTGTATAATAAGTAATTATTTAAATAGAATAGTAAATTGAGAGTTTGAAGGGAAGGAGTGGATTTTAATTTGGAGACTTTTTTAGTAAAGAAAGAAGAAGTAGGAAATAGAATTGATAGTTATATAAGTCAAAAAAAAGAAGAACTATCAAGAGTAGCAGTACAAAGATTAATAGAAAATGAAAAACTTTTTGTGAATGGAAAAAAGACAAAGCCATCTTACAAAGTGCAAGAAAACGACCAAATAACAGTAGAAGAGGAAAAGCCAAAAGAAATCCAGTTAAAAGCACAAAACATCCCACTAGAAATTATCTATGAAGATAATGACATGATTGTAGTAAATAAACCAAAGGGAATGGTCGTACATCCAGCTAATGGAAATCCAGATGGAACCTTAGTAAATGCTATTATGGCAATTTGTAAAGATTCTTTATCTGGCATTGGTGGAGAAATTAGACCAGGAATTGTACACAGAATAGACAAAGACACCTCAGGAATTTTAATGATTGCTAAAAACGACAAAGCACATATAAATTTAAGCGAGCAAATTAAAAATCATGAAGTAAAAAAGACATACATTGCTTTTGTAAGAGGGATAGTAAAAGAAAACGAAGCAACCATCAAAATGCCAATAGGAAGAAGCACCAAAGATAGAAAAAAAATGGCTGTTACAAAAAACGGAAAAGAAGCAATAACCCATTTTAAAGTAATAAAAAGATATCCAAAACACAATGTTACCTTGTTAGAAGTTACAATAGAAACAGGAAGAACCCATCAAATTAGGGTACATCTGTCACAAATTGGCTATCCTATTATAGGAGATACCACTTATTCGAATGGAAAAAATGAGTGGGGAATTATCGGTCAATGCTTGCATGCAAAAAGCCTACACTTTAGACATCCTAGCACAAAGAAAGAGATGTTTTTAGAGGCAGAATTGCCAGCCTATTTTAAAAAATTGCTAGAAGAGGGATTGGGGGACGGCTGTTAAAAAAAAATTAATTTATTTGTTGATTTTTAATTAAAAGTATAATATAATGCTGATTATAGGAAATGAGAATAAGCAGTATGGGTGCTACCACTTTACATACACAGCTTTTGCTGTGAGATTGGAGGTGGTGCTATGGAAGTAGTATTAATTCAGTTAATATGGTTACTATTCTTTGGATTAGTAACAGTCACTATCATAGCAGTTGCCTTAATTATAACTTTGGTTATTGTTTTGAGCAAATAAAAAAGTACCACATACGCTTTTGCCCAAGCTATGTGGTGTTTATCTAAAATCTTAGGTAGCACACATGTCTGTGGCTCTCATTTTCTATTTTTATTATACACAGTTTTTTCTCATTTGTCAAATGAAAATTTTACAATTTAGGCTAAAATATAATTGGCTAAATTTACTGCTATTGACATGTTTTTAAAATTGTACTACAATCAATGCAACAAACATATGTCAAGGAGGAAAACATGCCATCATGGATTATGCACTTAGTTACAGCAAATCAAATAAAACAAGACAATGGAGGAAATGAATTTGGAAGAAGAAAGATTACAAAAATATTTAGCAAAGGCAGGAGTTTGTTCAAGAAGGAAAGCAGAAGAGCTGATTTTACAAGGAAAGATAAGAGTAAATGGAAAAATAGTAACGGAGCTAGGAACGAAAGTAAATCCTTTGAAAGATAAAGTAGAATATGAAGGAAAAATAGTAGAGGAACAAGAAGAAAAAGTATATATTTTACTAAATAAACCAATTGGATATGTAACAACAGCAAGAGACCAGTTTAATAGAGATTCTGTGCTAGATTTGGTTAAGGTAAAAGAAAGGATTGTTCCAGTAGGAAGGCTTGATATGTATACTTCTGGGGCTTTATTATTAACGAATGATGGCGATTTTGTGTACCGAATAACGCACCCAAAGCATGAAATAGAAAAAACATATACGGTAACCATCAAAGGGATGGTTCAAAAAGAAGCGGTGGAGAAGTTACGACAAGGGGTAAAAATAGAGGACTATGTAACAAGCCCTGCTAAGGTTAAGATTTTAAAAACAGACGAAGAGAAAAATCAGTCTAGATTAGAAATTATTATACACGAAGGGAAGAATAGGCAGGTTAGAAAAATGTGTGAAACAGTTGGCTATAAGGTGCTAGCACTACATAGAAGCAAAATTGCAGGGATTTCGGTAAAGGATTTGCCACTTGGAAAATGGCGATACTTAAGCAAAGACGAAATGAAAAAATTGTAAAATATATCAAAAAAGCTATTTACATTTGAAAAAAATATCTATATAATAACAAATAATAAGAAAGACTAATGAAAAGGTGAAAACAAATGAACACATTAAAATACAAACCAGAAGGTTGGAACAATGAAATTACAGCATTAAATGAAGGAAACATTACATCCTATATGAAAGAAAAAGAGGTGTTACAAGGTCTAGTACAAGAATGTGACGAAAACTACAATTTACATATCCAATTTGAAAATGGATTGACTGGAATTATGCCAAGAAAAGAAGTAGAAGCCATTAATATAGACGAAAATGGTTTGCCAAAAACCAATTTGTGTACAGGAAAGGTGCATAAGTTTGTTCAATTTAAAATAAAAGAAACAAACAGTGAAAACCAAGTAATTGTATCCAGAAAAGAGGTTCAAAAAGAAGCATTAGAATGGATAAAAAATGATTTACAAGAAGGAAATCGAGTAACACGGAATTGTAAAAAATATAAAATCTTATGGAGCATTTATTGAAATTGCAGGTGGCGTAGTAGGGTTAGTGCATATAGAAGATTTATCAATCGCAAGGATTAAATCACCGTATGAAAGACTAAATATTGGACAAAAAGTTGAAGTTGTGGTAAAATCTATAGATAGAGAAACAGGAAAAGTCATTTTATCACACAAAGAAACCTTAGGATCTTGGGAAGAAAATGCAAGTATGTTCACACCAGGAATGAAAACAAAAGGAATTATTCGAGAAACGGAAAAGAATAAAAACGGCATTTTTATTGAACTAAGACCGAATTTAGTAGGAATGGCAGAATATGAAGAAGGGTTTCAATATGGACAAGAGGTTGATGTTTATATCAAAAAAATAGATAACCAAAGAAAAAAGGTTAAATTATTAATTGTTTAAAGTAGATTAAAAAGCTGTTACAGTTAATTTAAGTAATGGCAAAGGAGGGATTAAAATGGTTGAAGATAACCAAATTAAAGCACAAGTATCACCATTTGCAATTAGAGAAGGTGAAATTAAAACATTTGATGGAAAAGACGGGTATGTGTCTATGAATCAAATTGTACATAAAATCGATATAGGACATATTAATGAAATTCATTTTGCGATATTAGATTTAGTAAATGAATTTGAATTTATTACTTCAAGACAACTATATCAAATGCTAGAAATAAAAGGAATTGACCCAAAATCACAAGACAAACTAAACAACAAATTAGATCAATTAGTAAAATCAAAAATCTTGACTAGATATTACTTTACTTCTGACGAGGGAAAAGGAATTTATAGAATTTATTGTTTGGAAAAAATGGGAAAATATCTATTAAATTCAAAAGAAATTGACTGTAAATGGCAACCATCTGACAATACCAAACCAGTTCCAATGATAAAGAAAAGATTAGCAGGAAACCAAACATTAATTGCCTATTTAAGAAAGGTTAAAGCTTTTGACAGCTATGTCGTAAAACCAGCAATTACCGCCAAAATTGCCGGGAAAATATTTAAAGCAACAGGTGGAAGTGTTAAGCTAACCAAAAACAGCAAATCCATTCAATTTGTCTTTGAAGTAATTAGAAGAGAAGATGATTGGCAAAAAAAAGCAGTAGACAAAATGAGAATGTATAAAGAATTTTATGAAAATTTCATTCCTGGAGATTCACGGATTTAGTGGTTTACCACAACTAATTTTAGTTTGTGAAGACGAAAAGCACATGGCAGAAACATTTAAAGAAATTGTTACCAATCAAGTGGAAATTCCACAAATCAAATTGTATTTTACAACAGATTTAAGACAAAACAAAGAAACACTAGAAGATACTTTAGTTGAGTTTAAATTGGTGGATGGAAAATACAAAATGGAGAATATCGAATTAAAATTATTAGGTATGTAATTTTATTGCCAAAAGGGACGGTCCTTTTTGGCAATTTTTACTTTTTTGTAAATTTTTATAGTTAATGCAGTATAATCTTAAAATAGTATATTTGTCAGACT
>CAMSQT010000011.1 GCA_947062645.1 uncultured Clostridium sp.
AGATGAGGCATTGTGACTGGAGTTCAGACGTGTGCTCTTCCGATCTAGAAACGATATTCGGCTTTAAAGTTATAATAGTAATTGTTATCAAATTCTTTAATATAGAACTGTCTGTTATCCATTAAGATTCTGGAAGATACTAAAATAGATTTGTATTCTTCGTTGTCGTTAATGTTCACAAATTTATCTTTTGTGATTTTACCAGCTTTGATTTCAAAAGAAATAGCTATGGTAAAAATCAACATTGTCTGCATAACTCTATGATTTGTATTTGGATAGGATTTATTGACCATTTCATAGATTTTTTTGAAGTCATTTAGGGCATGTTTTAAAATTCTTAGGTTTCTGGTTCCACTTTTATGGAAGGTGGAAATGATTAGTCCTGTGTTTTCTCTTAAGAAACGAATTAAATCTGGATTATTTTCATACCTCATTAAAATTCCATTAATGATATAGTCAAATTTAGGTGCATATTCAAAGGTTTCTCCAATTAACTTTTCTTTGATTCTTTCGTAGTCATTCGCTTTGTCAAAAACATGTTCAATTTTATCCTGGATTTTTTCAACCATTGGTTTATCTGACTTGTTTAACTCATCTTGCTTGTCTAATAAATAAGTAGCAATAAAAGTTTTCATTTCTAAGTTAGAACTTTTTAATTTGGTAGAAAGCTCTTTTTCATTACAAATGATAATAGTTTTGATGTGATCATGTTCTACAAAGTTGTTGATATAACCCAAGATGTCAATTACATCGACATTCGCTCTTTCTAAGTCGTCAAAACATAATACTTTATCGTCTGTTGAGAAAAACTCACCATAGTCCACTCTATCACCATTTTGGGTAACACCAAAAAAGTTTGCCATATCAATTCCTGTTTTGGCATACTCTGGGATGGTAGTTTGCCCATTGGCATCCATGAATTTTCTTAGGTTTTTGTCCATTAGTTGGGTCGTTTCAATAAATATTTTTTTACTGATTTCTTCTAAATTTGAAATTCCATAAAGTGACATGTAGATAGTTGTATATCTTTTTCCATTTAATTGTAAAGATTCAATTTTCTTTCTAATTTTATTATTCCAAAAGTGGGTCTTTCCTGACCCCCATTCGCCATTTAACATGATGGCATAGTCTGTGTAATCTGATCTTACATAGTCTAATATGCTTTCTACTAAATCTTCCATGTTTTCCTCCTTTTAAACCGAGATTAATCTTTTGCAATCGTTAATACCCCTATCTTTTTAGGGCTTGCTTGCTCTAATATTTTGCTACATTCATTTGCAGTGCTTCCTGTTGTATAAATATCGTCTATTAGTAATATTTTTTTGTTTGTTATTTTTTTAGGATTTCTTATTTGGTATACACCTTGTATGTTTTTTTGCCTTTGTTCTTTGTTTAGTTTGCTTTGCTCTATAATATTTTTGGTTTTTAAAAGACTCTGATTGTTGTAATTTATTTTTGCTCTTTTGGCTATTTCCCTAGCGATTAACTCACTTTGGTTATACCCTCTTTTTTGGTTTCTTTTTTTACTGATTGGAACTGGTATTATTGTATCATAAGATTTTAAAATTTGAAAGAATTTTTTATTTTTTAACAAAAAATTTACAATTGTTTTATATAAATAACTTTTATTATTGAATTTGTAGTTGATTAGTATATTTCTTATGATGCCCTGATAAGGAAAAATATATAAATGTTCTTGAAAATAAAATTTACTATTTACATTGTTTTCGATTTGAAATTTTGCTTGTTTTTCTAATATTTTTTTACACTTACTACATAAGTATTCTTGATTTAGTTTTCCACATATTCCGCAGATTGGTGGATAGATTAAGTTTAAGATTTGTTCTAAAATTTTTGATTCTCCTTTTCTTTGTTTTTGTTATATGAATTTTAGGTAGTTTTGTATAATCTTATAAGTACCACTCTCCTTTAATTAATTGTTGCCATCCATTGGTTCATTTCTTCTATTACTTCTTCAATCGGTATTACTCTACCAGCTTCAACATCTTCTTCTGCTCTTTGTATCTTATTTATAAAGTCTCGCCAGTAATTTTCATTTTGAAAGCCCATTCTCCACTCGAAGTCATAAATCCAACCATCTCTAGCCATTACTTTTATTTTTTATATTATAATTCATTTTTATACTCTCGTCAATCTATTTCGTCAAATTTACCCAAAAAAGTTTTCGACAAAATATGACAAGAAAGAAGCCGTTTTTATTTTAACTTTACCCTAAAAACAGCTTCTTTCTTTTTTATTTTTCCTCTTTTATGACGCTCATTTTATATTCTAAACCAGTATTGCGTTTTTTGATTTCTACATTTTGTATCATAAAATCAATCACCTTATCGATGCCTACAATCACTAGTAATTTTTTAGCTCTCGTAATCCCAGTATAAAGCAAATTTCTAGTAATTAGCATAGGAGATGCTGGTGGAACCACCATAATTACCACATCAAATTCACTTCCGTTGTGACTTATGAATGGTAATAGCATAACTATGCTCAATTTGATCCAAATTAGAAAACTCATACCATGCTATTTTTTCGTCGTCAAAACAAATTTCCACTTGTTTTTCTCTTTCATTAATTTCTGTAATGGTTCCAATTTCACCATTAAAGATACCACTTCCCATTTCTTTTTTACCGTCTACCGTCTTTTCCCAGTAGATATCATAATTATTCTTTGTTTGCATCACACGGTCTCCTGCTCGAAAAATTGCTCCCATGCTCATCTTTTCTGGCAAGTTATCGAAATTAGGATTTAATTTTTCTTGCAAGGCCTTATTTAATTCTTTGGTTCCCAGTATTCCTTTTTTCGTAGGTGATAACACCTGTATGTTTTGGAAAAAATTATAATTTCCATAGTTTTGTAATCGACCAGTACAAAGGGAAATTACTTCTTGTAGCATTCTTTCTTGTTCGATTCCTTTGATAAAAAAGAAATCTTGTTTCATTTCTTCTTCGGTTTCTTCCTCTTTTTTCAAGAAACCTTCTCCTTGATTTACTCGATGGGCATTTAAGACGATTTTACTTTTAGCTGCTTGCCTAAAAATTTTATCTAGGTGAATGGTTGCAATTTGTTCCGAATGGATTAAATCCTTTAGCACACTTCCGTGGACCAACAGAAGCTAATTGGTCTTCGTCTCCTACTAAAATTAATTTCGTTCCTTGGTAAATACATTTTAATAAATAATTCATTAAAAACATGTCTACCATAGATACCTCGTCTACAATAATGATATCACCATCAATTGGCGCTCCTTCATAGTCTTTGGTGTTTTTATAAAAGCTATCTTCGTCAATTTTTCCTATTTCTAATAGTCGATGTAAGGTAGAAGCTTCTTTTCCTGTTGTTTCTGTCATTCTTTTGGCTGCTCTTCCGCGTTGGGGCGCAAAGAACTACCTTTTTCCCTTTTTCTTCATAAATATCAATAATGGTTTTTATGATTGTGGTCTTTCCGGTACCAGGTCCTCCTGTAATGATTGCAACATTATTATCATTGATTAGTTTAACTGCCTCTTTTTGTTTTTTAGATAATTCTATTTGGGAACCTTCTTCTACTTTTTTTAATTCTTTTTCTATTCCGTACTACTTTTTTAACGTTTTTTGCTTTTTGAAGACGGTCAATTCGGATGGCAATTTCGGCTTCACTATTAAAAAAGGTATCTAAATAAACATATTCCTCTCCATTTCTATCTTCTATTACAATTTCATTTTTTACCTTTAAATTGATTAATCCATCTGTTACGTTTTCGGTGGTTACATCTAAAAGATTTATTACAAATTCGATTAAATTTGCTTTTAAAACACAGGTATGACCATTATAAGTGCTTCTAATCAAGCCATATTTAATGCCACTTTCAATTCTTTTATCATTATCATAGTTAATTCCTAAATCTAATGCCATTTTATCAATCTGCTTAAAATCTACGCCTCTTGCTAAATCAATTAAAATATAGGGATTGGCTTCGATTTGTTCAATTGCATTTACACCTAACAAATCAAAAACTTTTTTAGCATGCTCGGCTCCCATTCCAAATCTCTCTAAAAAGCCAACAATCTGCCACACTTCCCAATTTTGTACAAAGTCTTCTCCCATTTGGCTTGCTTTTGTTTGGGAAATCCCTTTGATTTCAGCAAGTCTTTTGGGTTCATACTTAAAAATATGTATGGTTTCTTCTCCAAATTTTTTAACAATTCTTTTGGCTAATGCCTCCCCTATTCCTTTAATATTTCCATTTGCCAAATACCTTTCTAACGCACCGCAAGGTTTGTGGCATCATTTTTTCAAAGGTATCAATTTTGAATTGTCTTCCATATTCTTTGTGTTCCACAAATTTTCCGATTAACTTTAAAGTGTCTCCTTCCTGTATAAATGGCAAATAGCCAACTACAGTAGTAGATTCTTCATCGGTTTCAAATTCTGCTATGGTATAACTATTGATGTCATTTTTATAGATAATTCCTTGTATTTCTCCTGTGATTTCCATCTATTTCTCCTTTTTATTAATCCTAGTTTATCATAAAAAAACTATATTTTCAATACATTTCATTCTAATTTAAAATGGCTAATCTGGGACAGGCACAACCTTACCATTTATGGCTAATCTGGGACAGGCACAACTTTGCCATCAGCTTTCATCTACATTATCTATAATATCTTTGCACTCCTTCCAACTGGTCACTTTTAAGCAATCGTATTGGCTTTCCATTTTTTTAGCTATTTCTTTGGTTTTGTCTTGGGATTTCAAGTCTGCCACAATAATGTTTTTTAAGTAATCTTCTTTTCCATAGAGTATTTTAAATAAACTTGACCTTAAAAAACCTTCTATTTTTTCTTCCTGATTTTTAACTGCTATGATTAAGTAAATTCCATTTGACTGAAATTTTGTGTATGTAAAGATGTCTATAATACTTTTTACAATTTCAAAAAAACCATAAATGGCAAGTGTCCAAAAAATGGTATTTAATAAAAACTCCATTGTTCTTAGCCTCCTATGGTTTTATTATATGTTTTTTTATTGGATTGGTGATTAATAAATTCCTTTATAGACATACCATGTGCTTCCAGAATAATTATTATCTGGATAGGCATTTCTGTTGGCACTAGTCACTGTTTTATTTAAGGAACTTCCTTTTGAATAGGAAGTCGTACTTTTAACAATATACTCATAACAAGTATAAGACTTCTGTTTTGTTGCGGAATTATAACCATGATAATCCCACCACCAATATGAACTACAGGTACCTGAAGCTCCAGAAGAAGCATTTGACGGACTAATAACTTGATAATAAGAGTCCGTATTTCCAAGTATTGAAAGACTGCCCTTCTTTAATCCTAAATAAGAAAATTTTCCAATTGAACTGTCAAAAGAAGGTTCACGATAAACAAATGTATCAGGTGAAACCGTATTATAGTCGACTAAATTTATAGACTTTGTACTTCCTTGTACTTTTGAATATGATGTCTTAGCATTACAACTATACATATTCCATGTATATAATTTGGTTATCGCTGAAACTGTTGCTTGTCCTTCATTTTCTAAACTATCATACACTTTTACATAACAATTTGTACTTCCCATATTCATACCTGTTACTGTAAAACTTGCTGTTCCTTCTCCTATCGTTTGCGTATTAACTAATATTCCATTTGCATAAAACTCATATTTTGCAATTGTTTTTACATTAGCATCGGCTGCTTCTGCTGTTAAAGTAAACGAACTTCCTGATACTGGTGTTGATGTTAATTTAACAGTTGGTCCAGTATTATCAAAATAAAATGCTTCACTTTTTCCCGTTCTAGTTGCTCCTGACTCAGTTTCTAATAATGTCCATAAATACCATTTTCCTGTTAGTCCATCTTTTCTTACAGTTCCTCCATTGTCAACGATTTGTGTAAAAGTTTCTTGTGATGGTTCTACATTGGAGTTTGCCCATTGGTATTTAATGCTCTTTACTTTTTCATTAGATTCACTTACTCTTAATTTTACTTGGAATTCTTTCTGATATTGCTCACTTCCATTTGGTTCATATACAACTGGTGCAAGTAGCCCTTCTACTTTTGCTGTTTCTGTGCTAATTAATTTAGAATATACTTTAATCGTATAAATTCCATTTTTATCTGTTGTATAGTTTTGGATTATTTCTTCTTTTTCATTATTATAATTTTCAAAGGTATGTATTACATCACCATCTAAAATAACTTCTATTTTACTAATTCCATTCGTTTTTTCCTGTGTCGTTACTTTAATCGTTACTGAATCATTATTTTCGCTTATTTGTGTGACTAATTTTAAATCTGGAAATATTAAGTCTTTTTCTTCTCCCTCATACTTCCCTATTTTTGGTATATTTCTATCTAATTCAAAAGCATATCCATCTACAATTACAATATCCCCTTTTATTTTACTACCATCTAAGTCTCTCCTTATAAATTCATCTAAAAATGCGTCTTGATTGTATTTTATATTTGTTCTTTTTTCAATTCCTGCATCTAATAATACTAGTGATAATTTTTCTCTAGCTTCTGCTATTTTATGTTCTTCTTTTGCCTTTTTTGCTTTTGTTAATATCCCATTTTCTCCTGCTAAAGTTGTAATTGATACGGTTGCTAAAATTAATAAAACAACAATTGTAATAACTAATGCTATTAGTGTAATTCCTTTTGCTTTTTCCCTTTTATTTTCCATCTTTTTCGTCCTTTCTTTTGTTTATAAAGTCATTATATTTTTAACAGATGGATTTTTCAAGGTTTTGTGTAGATTTGTTTGTTAGCTTTTTCACATAACTCTACAACAAAAAACATCAAAAAAAAACCACCTATTGGGGTGGATTTTTTCATTTTAAAATTAGATAAGTTGTAATATAGCAACTTCTGCTCCGTCTCCTCTTCTTGGTCCAGCTTTTATGATACGAGTGTATCCTCCTACGTTTTTACCCGCATATTTTGGAGCGATTTCGTTGAATAATTTTGCTGGTAAGTCGATGTTGTTTCCTTCGTTGTCTTTTACTTTATTTACTTTTCTCATAATTTTTCTTCTTGCATTTAATCTTGTTGGCATATCTTTTTGTCTTTTTTCAGTAGTTTCTTCTTTTACTACTTTTAAGTATTCTTTACCATTTTTGCTTTTTACTAATTCTGTTTCTTTATTTCCTTTGGCATCTAGTTTTGCTTTTATTACTTTAACTTCTACCATTTCAAAGTTATCTTTTTCTTTGATAGCAAGTGATATAATGCTGTCTGCAATGGCTTTTACTTCTTTTGCTCTTGCTAATGTAGTTTCTACTTTTCCATGCATGATTAGGTCTGTTGTTAAAGTTTTTAGCATTGCCATTCTTATATCGGTTGTTCTACCTAATTTTCTATTTGTAGCCAATTTTTTCACCCTCCTTTTATATTTTTCAATTAATCATCTTCTGATGCAAAATCTAGTCCTAATGAACGTAATTTTGCTGTTACTTCGTCAAATGATTTTTTACCTAAGTTACGCACTTTCATCATTTCTGATTCTGATTTATTTGTTAAGTCTTCAACTGTAGCAATTCCAGCTCTTTTTAAGCAGTTGAATGATCTTACAGATAATTCTAGTTCTTCAATTGACATTTCTAATACTTTTTCTTTTTTAGATTCTTCTTTTTCTATCATAACTTGAGTATTTTTGGTTGCTTCTGATAAATCGATAAATAATTCTAAGTGACCTGTCATTACTTTGGCAGCTAAGCTTAATGCTTCATGTGCTTTTAAGCTTCCATCTGTCCATACTTCGATTACTAATTTATCGTAATCTACCATTTGTCCTACTCTTGTATTTTCTACTTGATAGTTTACTTTTTTAACTGGTGTATAGATAGAATCGATTGGAAGTACTGATATGTCTTGATTTGGTTTTTTATTTTTTTCGGCTGAGTTATATCCTCTTCCTCTGTCTGCTGTCATTTCCATTTTTAGGCTTCCACCTTGGGAAATGGTAGCAATATGTAATTCTGGATTTAAGATTTCAACAGTTCCATCTGTTATGATATCTCCTGCTGTAACTTCGCCTTCTTTTTTGACATCAATTCTTAAAACTTTTTCTTCGTTTTCGTCAAATTTTAGTCTAACATTTTTTAGGTTTACTATGATTTCAGGTACATCTTCTACAATGTTTGGTATGGTAGAAAATTCATGTAATACTCCATCAATTTTCACACCTGTAATACTGCAACCTGGAAGTGATGAAAGTAAAATTCTTCTTAAAGAATTTCCTATTGTTACTCCATAACCTCTTTCTAATGGTTCACATACAAATTTTGCATAATTATTAGTATCATTTACCTCTAGACATTCAATATTTGGCTTTTCAAATTCTATCATTCTTACCTCCTAAATTTTAGGAATACCGTTCCCAAATTTTTTAAAAATTTCTTATGGTATAAATTAAGTACCATTATTATTTTGAGTAAAGCTCTACTATTAAATGTTCTTCGATTGGAATATCTATATCTTCTCTAGCCGCTAAGCGAATCACTTTACCAGTTAATTTTTCACTATCCTTTTCTAACCATGCTGGCATTGGTCTTTTGCTTGATTCTTCTGCATTTACTTTGATAGTAGCATTGTCTTTTTTGCTTTCTCTTACGGTGATAACATCTCCTGCTTTTACTAAATAAGATGGAATATCAACTTTTTTACCATTTACTTCGAATTGTGCATGGTTTACGAATTGTCTTGCTTGCGCTCTAGATGTTCCAAATCCTAATCGATAAACTACGTTATCTAATCTGCTTTCTAAGATTTGTAATAAGTTTTCACCTGTTACTCCTTTTTTGTTAGAAGCCATTTCAAAGTATTTTCTAAATTGTTTTTCTCCTACTCCATAATATGCTTTTGTTTTTTGTTTTTCTCTTAATTGGGTACCGTATTCAGAAAGTTTTGCTCTTTTTTGTCCGTGTTGTCCTGGTGCATAGTTTCTTCTAGAAATACTACATTTATCAGTATAGCATCTTTCACCTTTTAAGAACAATTTTTGTCCTTCTCTACGGCATCTACGACATTGTTCGTCTTTATATCTTGCCATTGTTTTTTTACTCCTTTCTTAAACTAAATGACACCAAATTATACACGTCTTCTTTTTGGTGGTCTACAACCATTGTGTGGGATTGGTGTTACGTCTTTAATACTACTTAATTCAAGACCTGCTGTTTGAAGCGCACGAATAGCAGCTTCTCTACCAGAACCTGGTCCTTTTACAAATACCTCAACAGATTTTAAGCCATGCTCCATAGCAGCTTTAGCTGCTGTTTCTGCTACTTGACCTGCTGCATATGGTGTGCTTTTTCTAGAACCTTTAAAACCTAGTTCTCCTGCACTTCCCCAAGAAATTGCATTTCCTTGTGTATCAGTAATTGTAACGATTGTATTATTAAAACTAGAATGAATATGAGCAGCACCTTTTTCGATGTTTTTTCTATTTCTTCTAGCTACTTTTTTTGTTGTTACATTTTTAGCCATTTTGCGTGTTTCCTCCTTGTTTCAAAATTTTATTTTAATGTTTTAAATTCCTATTCAAATTTGACTGAAATTGAATTTTATTTATTTTTTAGATTTACTAACTAATTTTCTAGGACCTTTTCTAGTTCTAGCATTTGTCTTAGTTCTTTGTCCTCTAACGGGAAGTCCTCTTCTATGTCTTAATCCTCTGTAGCAACCAATTTCAGTAAGTCTTTTAATATTAAGAGCAACTTCTCTTCTTAAATCACCTTCAACAGTATAAGAAGCATCCATTACTTTTCTAATATCATTTACTTGGTCATCTGTTAAATCTTTAATTCTAGTGTCTGGATTGATACCAGCTTTTTCAAGGATTTTTCTAGAACTTGATACTCCTATTCCATAAATATAGGTAAGTCCTATTTCTACTCTTTTTTCCTTTGGTAAATCTACTCCTGCTATACGAGCCATGTTTTTTTGCACCTCCAAAATATTTTTTATTACTTAATTTGTTTGTCCTAAAAAGCTTTAAAGGTGAAATGCTACCTAGTGTTTACCCTAGGTCTCTTTAAAGTTTTAAAACAATATATATAAACACAGAATTTGATATGTATCCCTTTTTGAATAAAGGTTACAGCCGCTACCTAATTCTATGTTATTAACAATAAGGATTAACCTTGTCTTTGTTTGTGTTTAGGGTTTTCGCAAATAACTCTAATGACACCTTTTCTTTTTATGATTTTGCATTTGTCACATATCTTTTTTACAGATGGTCTTACTTTCATTTTTTGCACCTCTTCTTTCTTTAAACATATTTTATTTGGGTTAATTTTTAACTATTTTTACTTTGCTCTCCAAGTAATTCTTCCTCTGGTTAAATCATAAGGTGATAATTCAAGTTTTACCTTATCTCCTGGTAAAATTTTGATATAGTTCATTCTTAATTTACCAGATATATGAGCTAATATTTGATGTCCATTTTCAAGTTCTACCTTGAAATTTGTATTTGGTAACGATTCTACTACCGTTCCTTCTACTTCAATTACATCTTCTTTTGCCAATTTTTCTCCCTCCTTAAAGAGCTTTATACATTGATTTTAAAGCAAAATAGGGCTATTTTGCTTTTTAACTACTGTATTATACAACAATTTTAAAGTATTGTCAAGATTTCTGGCTCTTTTTCTGTAATTAAAATTGTATTTTCATAATGAGCAGATAAACTTCCATCTTCTGTGACAATTGTCCATCCGTCATTTAACTCTAAAATGTTTGGTTTTCCGGCTATTACCATAGGTTCTATGGCCAGTGTCATACCTGGTTCTAATCGAATGCCTCTTCCAGCTTTTCCGTAGTTTGGAATTCCTGGATCTTCATGCATTTCTTTTCCAATTCCATGTCCTTGGAATTCTTTTATGACAGAATATCCTTGTGAATGTACATATTCACCAATAGCATGGCAGACATCTCCAATTCGATTTCCGGATTTTGCATATTTTATTCCTTCAAAAAATGCTTGTTTCGTTACTTTTACTAAGTTCTCTGCCTCTTTAGAAGCTTTTCCTACAATAAAAGTTCTTGCTGCATCTCCATTAAAACCATTTTTTAGAGCTACCGTATCAATGCTTACCACATCACCATCTTTTAATATTCTGCTTTTAGATGGTATACCATGAATTATTTCATCATTGATTGACACACAAATAGAAGCTGGAAAAGGAGGTACTCCTTTGATTCCAATATCATACCCCTTTTCTGCCGGAATCGCTCCTAAGCTTCTCATTTTATTTTCTGCTATTTGGTCTAATTCCCATGTTGACATACCTACCCTTATTTTCTGTTCTATTTCTTCATACACACTTGCAACTACTTTGCAAACTTCTTTCATATGTTCAATTTCTTTTTTTGATTTGATGGTTACCACTTTAAATTCTTCTCCTTTATTTTTAAGGAGTGTCCCCTATTCCCTAAAATAGGGATTTAAGGATCGTCCCCCAATCCCCGTTTTTTAATTTTTTATATCTTTAACAATATCTTCTGCTACGTCTTTTCCCATTCTATTGATAGATGTACTTACGGTTTCGGTTCTTAGTACTCCTTTTTTAGTATAATATTCTACTAATGGGCTAGTTTTTTCTTCGTAAATTTCTAGTCTTCTATTGATAGCTTCTGCGTTAGAATCGTCTTCTCTTTGTTTTAGGGATGCTCCACATTTATCGCAGATTCCTTCTTGTTTTGGTGGATTTAATTTGATATTATAAGTTGCTTTACATTCTTGGTTCGTACATACTCTTCTTGTTAGCATTCTATCGATTAGTTCTTCTTTTGGTGTTACTAAATTGATTACTAGGTCTACTTTTTTTCCTAAGTTTTCTAAGATTTCGTCTAGTTTTTTAGCTTGCTCAGTAGTTCTTGGAAAACCATCTAAGATGCTTCCGTTTTTTTGCATCTTCTTGGTTTAATCTATCTATTACCATTGGTACAGTAATTTCGTCTGGTACTAGGTCTCCTTTTGAAATATAACGGTCTGCTTCAATTCCTAACTCAGTTTTTTCACTGATGTTTTTTCTAAAGATATCTCCTGTTGATATTTGTGGGAATCCTGTTTGTTCACTTATAATTCCTGCAATGGTTCCTTTTCCTGTTCCTTGCGCTCCTAACATGATTATTACCATAATAAATCTCTCCTCTTTCTCTATTTTAACAAACCTTATTGTACTACATTAACTGGAAAATAGCAAGACTTTTTTTGGTTTTCATAAAAAAAGCCGTGCTATTTAAATAGTACGGTTTTTACAATTTTTCTATTTCTTCTTTGGTTAGTTTTGTTGCTTTTTTTATGTCTTCTACTTTCATTCCCATTTTTAAAAGTTCTTTTGCTATTTCTCTTTGTTTTTTTCTTTCTCCTTCTTCCATGGCTCCTTCTCTTATGCTTTTTTCGTCTCTTATTGCTTTATCTCTTAAAAATGCAATTCTTCTTTCTGCCTCTTCTCCTGTTAAATATTCGTATTCATCATTAGCCTTTTTAATTTCCTCATTTTCTTTCATGGCTAATTCTACCTCCTTTTGGTTTGTTTGACTGATAAACTGCATCCATTGTTCTAATTTTGTTTTCGTTTCTCTTTTTTCTTTAATAAACTTAGGAATTTGAACAAAATGTATCTCCAACTTGTCTGTTAGTATTTTATTTTGATAATCTCTTCTTATTTTTGCTATTTCATGAAATGGTCCTTCTTCAAATTGTTCGTAATTTAAAATATTGACTGCTATTGTCTTTTTAACTCTCCTATAATTTTCTCCTGCTGTTAAATTATTATAATAGTTTCCTGACCAATAGTATAAAGTTCTCTCAACAAAATTATTAGGATTTAACATTTGTACTTCTACATTAACAACTGTATTATCATTTAAAATAGCTAAAATATCCAATCTTCCTAATTTGTTCTGTTCTAACTGCTTTTCTAAAGTTACCTCTGCTTGTAATTCTACTTTTTCGATTGGTATTTCTAAGATAGCAATTAAAAAATCTTTTAGGATGCTTTCATTGCCCTTCTTAGAAAATATTTTCTTAAATATGTAATCATTTGTAATTGGTATTTTTGTTTTTACCATATACCCTTCCTTTCTATTTTACTAAAAAAGTTTGTTTTTGGCAAGAACTTTTTTGTAAAACTTTACATGTATTTGCATTTTGCTTAAAATTTAGAACATAAGATTTTTGAACTATAATTGAATCTATCAATTTTAAGATAATGTAAAAAAATTTGTTAAAAATTTGCTCTTTTTTTCTTGAAAATTTATCGATTTTAAAAATTAAATCATAAAATATAAAATAATTATAGAATAAATTTATTTTATGCAATATTTAAAACAAAATTGCATATATCTATTAAACCACAAAATGCCGAAAGTTGCAATACTTTCATAAGTTTTTTCATCGCAATTTTCGACATTTTTCTACTCTTTATAACTTCTTTTTCTAACCTTTTTATATAGCATTCTATTTTATCTTTTGTAATTTAATTCATTTGCCATTTTAAAATTGGCCTGTTGTCTTTATAATTCCACAATAATTCATTTCCTTCTTGGTACTTACTTGTCCAGTTTAAATTATTAGAATAGGTTTCTTTTTTGTTTAAAATGTTAGCAAAGGTTGGGGTTTGTATTTGTTGTTGTGTTAAAGCTATTCCTCCATTTGTGTTACTTCCACCACAAGTGTTTAAGTAATAGCAGTTATTAATATGAAAGGTAGACCCATTTCCCTTTAATCCTAAAATTCCTCC
>CAMSQT010000012.1 GCA_947062645.1 uncultured Clostridium sp.
ACACTCGATCCAACACTCTTTCCCTACACGACGCTCTTCCGATCTAAAAAGAACAAGGGAAACGTCCTTAAGACATCCCCTTATGTTCTTCTGTTGGATTAGTTAGGAATAACTACATACCATTCTCCATTATCCTGATATGTAGTAACTCCCTCTACATCTTTCCAAAAGTCTTTGATTTCCTCATATGCCATCTGTTTTCCAGGACATGGCATAGATACTACCTTAAACCTGTCTTTCATTACTGTCGTTCCCATCTCCAACATATGTTCTTCCTCCTTAGGTTTTTATATTATTAATTATATCACATTTAACATAAAAATTCAAAAAATTGCCAAAAAGGTTCGTTCCTCTTGGCAATCTGCTATTTCTTTCTTCTAATAATCCAATCTTTTTGGCATTTAATTGGCAATCTCATTTTTACTTTTTGTCCCTTTACTCCTGGGCTTATTTCCGTGATTTCTTCTTCTGTTTCGTCATGCCATAATTGTTCTATTTTGAATTCATATGGCTCTATTTGATTAGGAACAATAATTTCTAAAGTGTCTCCTACTTGCAATTTATTTCTTATTTCTATTATGGATTTTTCTTTCCCATATTCAATTACTTTTCCACCAAATTCATAATTTTCATTGTATTGCCTTCCACCATATTCTTGGATATCTTTATTTTCTCTATTATTAAAATAAAAAGTTGTAAGTCCTCTAGTTTTTACCTTTTCCAATTCTTTTAAATATTTTGCACTATCATAATTTTCAGGATTTTTTTGGTAATCATCTATCGCATTTCGATAAGCATTTATAACACTTGCTATGTAATATTCTGTTTTTAGTCTTCCTTCTATTTTTAGGCTATCTACTCCCATTTTCATAATTTCTGGCAATTCTTTGATTAAGCATAAATCTTTGGAAGAAAATATACTGGTTCCATATTCACTTGTTTCAATTGGCATGAATTCTCCTGGATTGTTTTTTTCTTCGGCATATAAATTGTAAGACCATCTACAACTTTGCACGCAGTCACCTAGGTTAGCACTTCTACAAGATAAGAAATCACTTAAAAAACATCTTCCTGAGAAGGCAAAGCAAATAGCACCATGAACAAAAATTTCGACTTCTAAGTCTTTTGGCTTGTTTTCCATAATATAGCGTAATTGCTCTTTGTTCATTTCTCTTGCCATTATCACTCTTTTGGCTCCATTTTTATACCAAAAGTTACAGTCGTGTAAGCTTATGATATTGGCTTGTGTGCTTATGTTGATTGGTACGGATGGTGCATGTTTTTTTAAGATTTCGATTACGCCTACGTCTGCTGCAATGATTCCATCTGGCTTTAGCTCTTCTAATTTTTTTGCCATTTGTATGATTTCTTCGTATTTATCGTCCCAGGCAAATATGTTTAGTGTTACATATACTTTTTTTCCTATTTCATGGGCATATTTTATGGTTTTTTCTAAGTCGTCATTTTTCATGTCTGCTCTTGCTCTTAGTGAAAGTTCTGAAGTGCCACAGTACACCGCATCTGCACCATATAGATAGGCAATTTTAGCTTTTTCAAATGACCCTGCTGGGGCTAATAGTTCGATTTTGTTCATTTTGGTTTCTCCTATTATTTCTTTCTTTATAGTTTATTATATAAACATTCTTCATTGTTGTCAATAAATTCTTGCTTTTTTAATTTTGTTGTAATATAATGACATAAAGTAACTATATGGAGGTTTTTCTATGGAAAATAATGAATTTAAAAGTAGCTTAAAATATCCCAAAACATATACTGACCCTAATCAACAAAAATTACATGACAAGCTTATGAATGTTTTAGACGAATATGAAAAAAATACCTCTTACGATAATAGAGAGTTCTTATGTTATTTAACATCTGCTATCTATTTAACTTATCGAGAATTATATCCTAGACTTAGTATCTATATTCCATTTCGAACTAAAAGTGACTCTAGTTGTATTAAAAATATAGAAAAAGAACTTTCAAGATATGTAAATAATGATAATAGACCAAACGAATTCGATATTTCTCCTATTATAAAAGACATTTCTGGTATAAAAATTGTATTAAATGATATCAATTACTCTCTTCCTGCTACTCCTCAATATGAAGAGTTATTAAATGATCCAGAAATTGCTAATTTAGCAACTATTTCTAATGAAAGTGTTCATTTTGCTGATTCTGTTGACCAATATTTACGTTCTCCTATTCATAATGGAAAACAGTATTATGAATTAAAAAAGAATTTACTAAAACAAATTATAAAAATTACACCAGAAGAGTTTACTGACGAAAGAAAACCAAAAGCTTCTTTTTCTAAGCTTTATGAGGACGCTAAAAATGAATATGATTATTTTTTAGAAAATGACAACTTTCCTACCATTATTAGTGTTGATGAATTAACAACTCTTACCAATTTGTCTAATGACCTCCGCTCTAGAGCTTATGACCAATTGCATTTTGCTATTTTAAATAAGACTTTACCCATTGTTTTAGAATCTCCTTTAATAAAAAATGTATTGAAAACTTCTGCTAAATTTGAAAAAGAATCAAAAAAACCAAATGGCTTTCAAGCACGTTACGACACTCTTAATACGCCTTTTGGGCCAGTCGAAGTGCAGTCACAGTCAAACAAAGCTTATTATACTTCTACCAAGGGAAGTTCTTATCATAGTGGTATGGCAGGAAAAAATATTGATATTAAAGAGTTCTTTGAATTAGTTGATAAAAATGACGAACATGATTTATCTTATTATTTAGATGTTCTTGATAATATTTCTGCTGATAAGGCTATTATTTCGCCTTATGAGCTTCCTGATTTTAAGACAGAAGAAGAAAAAGAAGAATATATGAAAACACCAAAGGGGAAAGCATTTTTGGAGTCTGAAAAATATCGTGAAATGATGAAGCACATTAAAATTAAAGATAAAATTCTAGTGTTACCAAAAGTACTTCCTTCTGAAATATATAACGAAGAAGGAAATGCTATTCCTACTAAATTACAAGAATGGATTGATTCTTGTGAAAAAAAACCTATCTTTAATACAGACGAATATCTACTTTCTGTAGCCTTATCCTTATCTCCTTATATGAATGTGTGTGGCTCCCGGACACACTTCTTTTACAACAGCTGGCATCCATCATAAAAAAGTAATTGGTGAATTTGCTGAAGTATTAAGAAAAAGAGATTCTAATACTTGTTTAAGAGATATGTTAATTCGAAGATTAGAATTTATTATTGACAATCCGTCTAAAGATTCTTCTTCTTTTATGAATTATTCTCTAGCACTTGTAAAAGAGCATAACGATGCTACCAATAAATTGCCAAAAGACATTTCTCGCAAAAATATTATCAATTATGCCGAAAAACTTAGGGAAAAAGAAACAGTCGATTTAGGTACTGAAATAGCATAATAAAAAAGTTTAGTGTATGAAAACACTAAACTTTTTTATTTTCCTTTATTCGGCTAACTGCTAATCCATCTCCTACTTCCAAAATCTCGGTTTCTAAATTTGGATTTTCGCTAACTTCTTTAATGTATTCTCTTAAATTTCTAACAGCTGTACGTTGCTTATGTTTGTTGTAATCACTTAAAACATAGCCTTTATATAAAATATTATCAGCAAAAATAATGCCATTTGACTTTATCATTCTTAAGGCTTCTTTTAAGAAAAATGGATATTTTCCTTTTGCTGCATCAATAAAAACAGCATCATATTTTTCATTTAAAGTGGGTAAAATCTCAACGGCATCTCCTTCGTAAATTCGAATTTTATCTTCTACTCCTACTTTTTTGATGTTTTCTTTTGCTTCTTCGACTCTTTCTTTTTCCCTTTCGATGGTATCAATTCTACCGTTTGAGGCTAAAAATGTGGTAAAACATATGGCAGAATAGCCGCACTGCTGTTCCTATTTCTAAGATTTTTTCTAGCTCTATTTTGCTTAAATATTTTGCCATTGTCTCTAATGTGTCATCCATGATAATTGGTATATGATCTTGTATGGCTTTTTGTTTTATTTTTTCTAGTTCTTTATTGTTCAATTTCCTTTTCTTCTTCCTTCATACTATTTTCGGGTGCTTTTATCCAACTTATAAACTTTTGTTATTTATTTCTATTTGCTCTTTCTCTTTCTTTGCTATCTAATATCTTCTTTCTTAGACGAATAGACTCTGGCGTAATTTCAACTAGTTCATCATCTTGAATGAACTCAATTGCTTTTTCTAGTGACATTTGAATAGGAGGAACCAAACGAAGTGCATCGTCTGACCCAGAAGCTCTTGTATTCGTTAAGTGTTTTTCTTTACATACATTAATTGCTAAATCCTCTCCTCTTGAATTAAGACCAACAATCATTCCTTCATATACTTCGACACCTGGTCCAATAAACAATTCTCCTTTATCTTGTGCATTATAAAGTCCGTAAGTTACTGATTTTCCCTTTTCAAAAGCTACAATGGTTCCTCTAACACGAGCTTGAATATCACCTTTAAATGGTTCGTAAGAATCAAAGATATGGTTCATAGTTCCTTCTCCTTTGGTGTCTGTTAAAAATTCTGTACGATAGCCAATTAATCCTCTTGCAGGTATTTTAAATTCTATTTTAGTGTGTCCTGCTTCTGCTGGCTCCATGTTTACCATTTCTGCTTTTCTTCTTCCTAATTTTTCAATCACATTTCCTACGCAATCGTCTGGAACATTTACTACTAAGTTTTCAATTGGTTCGCATTTTACACCATCTATTTCTTTTATAATTACTTTTGGTCTTGATACTAAAAGTTCAAATCCTTCTCTTCTCATGGTTTCTATTAATACAGATAAATGTAATTCTCCTCTTCCAGATACCTCAAAAGCATCTGGTGAGTCTGTTTCTTTTACTCGTAAAGATACATTTCTTTCTAGTTCTTTGAACAATCTGTCTCTAATATGTCTTGAGGTAATAAATTGTCCTTCTTTTCCTGCAAATGGTCCATTGTTTACACTAAACGTCATAGAAACAGTTGGTTCGTCAATATCCACAAATGGTATTTTTTCTGGATTGTTAAAATCACAAATGGTGTCTCCTATATTGATATCTGGAAGTCCTGCCAATTCAATTATATCTCCTGCTTTTCCTTCTTCTACTTCTACTTTATTTAGTCCTACATGGGTATAAACTTTAGCAATTCTTCCTTGGGTAACTTTGTCTTCTTTTCCACAAATCGCTACTGGCATTCCAGTTTTGATACTTCCTCTTTCTACTCTACCAACTGCAATTCTTCCTACATAATCATCATAATCAATATTAGATACTAACATTTGGGCTGGCCCTTCTTCGTCACAGTTAGGTGCTTGAATGGTATTTATCATGGTTTCAAATAAACAACTTAAATCTTCTGTTTCCTCATTTAAATCCATTTTAGCAATTCCATTTTTAGCAGATGCATATACCACTGGAAAATCTAATTGTTCATCTGTAGCATCTAACTCAATAAACAATTCAATTACTTGGTCAACTACTTTTTCAGGAGTTGCTCCTGGTCTATCTATTTTATTAATAACAACAATTGGTTTTAGTCCCAATGCTAACGATTTTTTCAAAACTTCTCTAGTTTGTGGCATAGCACCTTCAAAGGCATCTACTAAAAGTAAAACACCGGTCAACTGTTTTTAATACTCTTTCTACTTCTCCTCCAAAGTCAGCATGTCCTGGGGTATCTACAATATTAATTTTAACATCGCCATGCATAACTGACGTATTTTTAGAAAGTATGGTTATTCCTCTTTCTTTTTCTTGGTCATTGGAATCCATAATTCTTTCTTGTACTTGCTCATTTTCTCTAAAAATATGGCTTTGTCTTAATAAGGCATCTACTAGTGTTGTTTTTCCGTGGTCTACGTGTGCAATAATTGCAATGTTTCTAATATTTTGGTTGTTCATTTTTTATTACTCCTTCTTCAGGGATTTGGGGACGTTCCTTAAATCCCCACTTTAGGGATTTAGGGACACTCCTTTGCCCTTTTATTTTAAAAATTTTAAGGACTGTCCCTCAGTCCCCACTCTAGGGATTTAAGGAACGTCCCCAAATCCCTGCAAAATTATACAACTTTTTGGTTATTTTGTCAATTCCAGTATGTTTTCCATAATCTCATTTGTAATGTTTTCTAAAATTTCTTTGTCTTTTGTTCCTTTGTATTGGCTATAGTCTAATGGTTTTCCATAGGTGATGGTAACTTTTCTTTGTTCTTTCGTTCCACCTTTTATACCACATGGTAATACTTTTGCTCCGCTTCTTACGGCAAAAAAGGCAACGCCATCTTTTACTTTTTCTCCTTTTTCTAGTCCATTTCTGGTTCCTTCTGGAAATAGTGCTATACATTGTCCGTTTTTTAGTGTTTTTAGTGACTCTTTTATCGCTGTTACGTCTTTTTCATCTCTTTTTACAAGAATAGCATCAAATACATTTCCTAAGAATTTCAAAAATGGGTTTTTAGTTAACTCTTCTTTGGCTAGAAAACGCATTTCTCTTTTTCCTGTTGCTACCATTAGTGGTGGATCTAAATAGGTTCTATGGTTTCCACAAAAGATAAGTGGTCCTTCTTTGGGAATGTTTTCTAGTCCTTTGACTTCGGTTCTATAGTAGATTTTACACCATAAGTAGATGGCTCTTCTTACAATCCATTTTATTAATTTTTTCATTTTTCTTTCCTTTCTTTTTTTGTTACTATTATTGCTTTATAGTAAATATTTTAAAGGTTTATCATTTTTTCTTGCACGATTTTTATTATTTTGCTTGACACTTCTTCTATTGACATATCACTTGAGTCAATATAAATAGCATCTTCGGCTTGTTTTAGTGGGGCTATTTTTCGACTAGCATCTCTTTTATCTCTTTCGATTATTCCCTGTAATACTTCTTCATAGGTACATGGAATTTGCTTTTCTTGATTTTGTTTTACTCTTCTTTTGGCTCGTTCTTCTGGCGTTGCATCTAAATAGATTTTAACATCAGCATTGGGAAATACAACGGTTCCAATGTCTCTTCCTTCCATAATAACGTTTCTTCCTTCTGCCATTTTTCTTTGTAAGGATAGTAGTTTTTCTCTTACCATTGGGATAACGGATACAGGTGATACCATGTTGTTTACTTCGTTTTCTCTTATTTTTTTGGTTACGTTTTCTCCATTTAAAAAGACTTCTTCGCTTTCCTTTATTTCGATTTCTATGGTTTCTAATAGTTTTTCCATTGCTTTTTCATTTTCGATTTCTATTTTTTCTTGTAATATTTTTAAAGTGACACAACGAAACATGGCTCCTGTATCAATATTAATGAAACCTAATTGGTCTGCTACTTGCTTGGTTATGGTTCCTTTTCCAGCTCCTGCTGGTCCATCAATTGCAATGATAAATGACATTTTTTTCCTCCTACATAATTATGGTTGGTTTTCTGGTACATAGATGTTTTTTGCTACTACATCTAATTCTACTACATTCATGGCTGTTAGTTTTTCAATTTCTTTTTTAGCTCTTTGCTTAAAGTCTTTTAACCCCTCCATTACATTGTATCCATACATGATGGTAACTTCCATATAAATTTTGGCACCATCTCCGGTAGTTTTCTACTCTGGTTTTTAAGATTTTATAGATGGCTGGTGTTTGTACTGCCAGGTATTCTACAATTTGCCTAAATACCAAGTCACTAATGGTGAATCGTCCCATATAACTAAAGGTTGGTCTTATGATTGATTTTTCGCTAATATATGGCTTTTCTCCTTTTCCTTTTGATTTAAAGATTTGAAGTGGGTCTAATAGGTAACCTGAAAAGTCCTTTTTGATTTCAAAGGTAGGTACTGGAATTACATGTTTTCCTTCGGTTACTCTTATTCTTCTTGCTGTTTTCATTTCTGTTTCTGTTGCTACATCAGTTATATAGGTAGTTTCTAAAATCTCTGGTAATCCCAAATTTGCTGCGATTTTTTGCACCATGCCATCAGAGGTTCCTAATATTAATATACTTTCTGGTTTGTATTTTTTTAAGGCTTTTATAATTTCTGATTTTTCTTTTTCTTCATAAAAAAGAGCATGTTTAACTGTTGCTACTTTTGTGGATGCTTTCTTTGCTGATTCTCCTGCTACTACTTCATTGTCTTTAATTAATAATCCATCGTCTATAATGAAATGGGTATTTTTTTCTCCTGCTACCATTTGCGCTCGATAACTTTTTCCTGTTCCAGATGGTCCTACAAAGGCATATACTTTTATTTTGTTGGCAAATGGAAGCATTTCTTTTATTTCTTCTAATATCATTTTTCTCTCCTTTTATATCGGTTTCTATTTTACTATATTTAAAGCAAAATAGCAAGGGATTCTTAGCGATGCTCCTTTTATAAATTTTTTCTTCTGAGTTGTCCGGCAGGCTGCATCGATATCGGCACCTAATTTTCTACGAATGGTGGCTACTATTCCATGGTCATTTAAATAATCTCGAAATTTCATGATATTTTCGTTTGAACTTTTGTCAAACTTTCCATTTTCTATTTTGTTGATTGGTATTAGGTTTACATGGCATAGCATACCTTTTAATAGTTTTACTAGTTCCTTGGCATCACTTAGATTATCGTTGTTGTCTTTGGCTAATGCGTATTCAAATGATATTCTTCGGTTGGTTTTGGCTATGTAGTCTTGGCAGGCTTGCATTAGTTCTTCCATTTTATAGGTGTTATTAATTGGCATCATACTACTTCTTTTTTGGTTGTTGGTAGCATGTAATGAAATAGATAATGTACATTGGATGTTTTCTTCGGCCAGTTGATAGATTTTTGGTACTAGTCCACTGGTTGATATGCTGATGTGTCTTGCTCCTATATTTAGACCTTTTGGGTAATTGATTAGCTTTATTGCCTTTACTACATTTTCGTAATTGTCTAATGGCTCTCCAATTCCCATAAATACTACATTTGATATCCTTTCGTTTGTATCTTGTTCGACTTTTATGATTTGTTCTACGATTTCTCCTGTTGATAGGTTTCGAATAAAGTTAATTCCTGTAGAAGCACAAAACTTACATCCCATTTTACAGCCAATTTGGGAAGATACGCAAATGCTGTTTCCATGGTGATATCGCATTAATACAGTTTCTATGGCATTGCCATCTAGTACGTCAAATAGGTATTTAATGGTTCCATCTTTTGCTTCTTGTTTTTTTAGAATATTGAAGTTACACATGGTATATTGACTTTTTAATTTTTCGCGTAATTCTAAAGATAAATTGGTCATTTCGTCAAAGCTTTCTACCTTTTCTTCATACAGCCATTTAAATATTTGCTCAGCACGAAATGGCTTTTCTCCTAATTCTTTTAATTCGCTTTTTAGTTCTTCTAAATGATAATCTTTTATGTTTTTCATATTTTTTTGATGTCCTTTCCTATTTCTTTTGGTATGATTATTTTACTAGCTGGATTTGGTCTTTGGGGTGTGGTTAGTTGTTCTAGTCTTTGCATGGTTTCATAGTCTTTTTGAAAAATGAAAAGAACTAGTCCTTTTCTTATTTTGTCGTATATGGTTTCTTTTTTTATGATTAGACTGGTTTCTTTTATTTTTCCCATGCTTTTTCTCCTTTTTTTCTATTATATATTTTTTTAAGGTTATAGTAAAGCGTTTTTAGGATTTTCCTTTTGGGTGAAACTTTCCTACTCCTATAGAAAAGAAGCCCTATACTGTTACTAGGGCTTCTCCAGAATCTGTTAGGATTTTTTAGATTTAATAATTACCAACCAGTCTTTTTTCTTATTAGCAGTTTTTACTATTATTCTGGTTTTTCTTATCATCCATTTTTTCCCCCTCTTAGAAAAAGCTTTTGGAATTTCTTCCGCCACTCTTTGCCAGACAAAAAAGGGACTCATATAGTTTACAGCTTCAATAATGTCACCAATTAATTTTTTTTCCGTCATAATTGCTTGCCGGTCTGTGACAAGTACAATTCTATATCCCTCTCTTTCTACCGTAATCCTTTCTAACATTTGATCCTCTCGCATCCGTTTTTTTAAAAGCCCAAATTTTTGTTTTCTCTGTTTAGCTTTCATTGTTATTCTCCTCCTCTTTTAAGATAGAAATATTTTATCACTTTATGTAATCTTTGTCAATTCCTATTTTCTATTATATATGAAATTTTCGAACAATCGTCTCTTTTACATCTTTGGCAGAAACTATCAGGCAAATCAAAAAATTAAAAACAGAAATGCCACTTGCTACAATACTTAAAAGCTTATCTTGCACAATATGCTCTGTAACTAAAACAACAGGTATCATGCTTAAAAGTACAATTATTAATTGATATACCGCATATTTCATATATTTTTTGTGACTTATAATCGTAAGCACAAGCATTATTAAATTAGCAATCATAATCATAATAGGAATGGCAATATTTACAGACCACCCCTTTTCCCCTAGCAAATAATCGATATAAACAGTTAATAAAGAAAGTGCTATTAGTTGTAATAGTACATGTCCTGCTATATTAATATTTTTTTTAATAGAATACATCACAACTACCCAACTATATAAAATCCCGGCTATTGGCAAGGGCTGCCCATGGAATATTGGGGGTGGTTAATCTATTAATAATTACTAACATAATTGCAACTGCAATGGTTATGCTCATTACTATTTTTATTATTTTATTACTTTTCTTGGCTTTTATCTTCTCTGGATATATCATCTAAAACACCATTACTTTCTATTGTAATTTTAATTCCTTTATTTTTTAGGAATTCATAAAATCTTTTTTCTATGCTATTATCCTGTAAAATAGAGGTAAAAGTAAATACCATCTTATTTTCAAAAGTACAACTTGAGCATTTTATTTTTTCTACTGGCTCTGGTGCAATTAGCATCAAAAAATAGTCAATATAATCTTTATATTTTCCTATGATACCAATTCTTCCTATGTTCGAAAAAGTTGTGGTGGTATATTTTCTAATCTCAATGTAACTTAAACGAACAATCGCTTTTTTGATAGCTAGTGGGATTGGTCGAATGAATGGATTATTCCCAATTTTTACATTGGTTGACATGGTTTTTATGATTTCTTCTTCGGTTAGTCTTTTGCTAAAATCTTTTTTTACAAAGTCTAAAATTTTTTCAAACGTATCTAACTCTTCTTTTTTCATTTGAGCCTCTATCGTTATGTAAGAAAAGAAATTGCTCATCGTTTTAGAAGGGAAATATTTTTTTAAATTAACAGGAATACATACTTTTACTGGCTTTTCCCCCTTCGACTTTACATAGTTTTCTTGGTAAATACTATAAATCAAAACCGCTGTTAGATATTGAGTTATAGTTGCTCCTTCCTTTTTGCTTTCTTGTTTTAATTTCTCTAAATCGATAATTTCATGGATAGCACTAATCGCCCCTAAAGGAATTTTTTGTCCTTTTAACATATACGCTTTTTTCCCAGAAGCATTAGACTTTGCTTTTTTATCATAATTTTTCATATAACTATCTTCTGTATTAAAGTCACCTTCTATCTTTCGAACCCTTCTTGTCTCGTCGTCTAACGTTTCTGGGTGTATTAACTCCAAATAGGTATAAACAATTTCTTTAAAAAAAGTAGTTCCACTATTTCCATCTGTTAAAGAATGGAAAATATCGATATTAATTTTATTTTCGAAATAAGTAACTTTAAACAAGTAGTTGTTGTTTTTCCTGCTATCTATGTATTTACAAGGATAATCTTGTTCTTTTTCTACTTTTGGTGGCTTAGGATTGTACTCTAAATAATACCAAAAAAGACCTGGTTTCATTCTAACCTTAAAAGACTGGTATTTTTCTAGTGTCTGCTTTACTGCCTCTTCTAATACGTTAGGCTCTATTTTTTCCTTTAAAACAGCAGATAATCGAAATACGGTACTATATCTTTTTCCATTAGAAATTGGAAAAATTTTGGCTGAGTTATCTAATCTTCTCCAGGATAATTTGCTTTCTTTTTTCTTTTTCATGGTTTTTCTTTTCTCCTTCATGGTCAAAGTGTGCCTGTCCCAGACTTACCATTTATGGTCAGTTTGTGCCTGTCCCAAAGTTGCCATTATTTCTTGATAGGCTTGTTGTTCTAAGGTTTTGCCACTATTTTTGTCAATTACCCAAATGTGTTTTGCTTGTTCGTATTCTTTGATTTCTATGTTTACTCCTACTTTTTTTGCTTTTTCGTTTAATACATGTACGTCTGGATTTAATATATCGTGTGTTCCAGTAAATATGGTTAGGTTGTTTAGTTTAGATAGGTCTCCTTCTATTGGGTTTACTAAGTAACTATTGATGCCGTCTTCTCCTGCATAGGCTATTCCAGCTAGTTTTAAGGTTTCTTTGTTTAATTGTTTGTCTTTTTTTTGTACTTCGTCTATTTTAGGGTTTTCCATTCTTACGTCTAGCCATGGTGATATTAGAATGGTTTTGCTTGGCATTAATAGGTTTTCTTCTCCTACCTTTTCTTCTAAAGCTAAGGCTAATCCTCCTCCTGCTGAGTCTCCCATTATGATTAAGTCTTCTTGATTTACTACTTCTATTATTTCTTTGTATAGTGGTACTACCATTTGGAAGACGTCTTTGTAATTATATTTTGGAGTTAGTGGATAGTCTGGTAAGATAACGGTTGCCCCTGAATCGTTTACGATTTTTTCAATAAAGTCCCAATGTTGTTTGGTTGCTTCTGCTACATATGAGCCTCCATGAAAGTATAGTATTTTTGTTTTGGTTTTTTCTTTGTTTTTGGGCGTTACGATAAATAGGTTTCTTCCCATAAATTGCTTGATTTCTAAACTGCAATTTTGTTTGATTTGCACTGGTACTTTGGTTTGGATGTCTACTACCCAAAAGTAAGCAATGATTGCTAGCATTATTGCTATTATTATTAATGCGGTTCCGCATGATTATTTTCGTTTTTTTCATTTTTGATGCCTCTTTTTTTATTTATTTTTAATTATTTGTCTGTTTTTTTATAAGTTTATTAGTAAGTTGTTATTATCTCTTGTCTTTCCATTCGTGATAAAGTATATCTTTTAAAACCAACATACTATCTAATGGGTTATATCCATATTCTATGCTCAAACTATTGAGCATATTTCTAATTTCAAGAGCATACTTTGGTATATTAACTTTATTTTGATATGTTACAAGTACAGGATATTTTTTACTCCAAGCACTTGTCCAATCAATTTTTGATTCCTTTTCTTCATTAGTATTTTCTATTGTCTGCTCTATTTCCTTTAAATCAACATCAAATTCTATTAGTTCATCTAAAGACAAATTATATAGTTTAGCTAATTTTTTTGATTGATAAATATCTGGTATTGTTTCATCAGTTTCCCACTTTGAAATTGTTTGCCTACTTACACCTAATTTTTCAGCAACAATTTCCTGCGATAACCCTACTTTTTTTCTTGCTTGAAATAAATTGTTTCCTAAATTCATTTTATCCACCTCCAAATTAAGTGTACTATTTTAATCAATTTTTTTCTATTAATTATATTTTACAATTATGCTATTTTTATTAACAATTTATATTATTCCAACCTATCACTAACATGTAATTTGTATATCTAATACTTTTTTATTAGTTTTGAAATTAATGCTTTACAAGTATTCATTTGAATACAAGCATAAAAATTATTAGTTACTTCTTTACCTTTCCCAATTGTTGTTGCATTATTTGCATCTTCTTC
>CAMSQT010000013.1 GCA_947062645.1 uncultured Clostridium sp.
ACCGCTTCGGTTTATTCTCTAAAGGATTTTATTGTTTACTTTTCAATGTACTTTTATGTTCCTTTCGTAAGGAACGGATTGAATTATACTATACCTTTTTTTATTTGTCAACACTTTTTGACAAAATTTTAAAAATATTTTTTTAAAACTAAAAAAGTGCAAAATAAAAAACTAGTAATCACTGTTTATATTGTATTCCTTGTGCTTTGTTTTTATTACTAATTTCTTAAGTTTTTTTATTTTTTGTCTGTCGCAAGGTACTTATTTATAATACCATGTTTATTTTTCAAAGTCAACACTTTTTTGCAAACTTTTTATGGAAATTTGTTCCGTCGTTTTCTTTTAGCTTATCATACTCATTCTGTGCTTGGTTCATACGATCTTACAACTCCATATATAATTCCTTTTAATATAGCTTGTTGAGAGTCTTTTCATATTTCTACTAATATTAAGTCATCTCCAATGCACTTAATGTTTTGCCATGGAATTACAATTTCATTATTTTGTGAAAATAAGTTTAATACCTTATTACTTCCCGGAACAATAATAGAAGTTATTGTTCCAGTTTCTAAATCTGCACAAACATCTTGCACATATCCTAATCTTTTCCCATTATTAATATTTACCACTTCTTTGTGTTTAAAATCCAAACCTTTATCTTGCATTTTTTCTTCTCCTTTTATTTTCTTCTTCCTTATATATATTCTACTAACAAAATAATAAGAAGTAATTTTCATTACTTCTCTAATCCTTCCTAATCTCATATCTTAATTTTCTTTAATATTATACTTTATCATTATTTCCTTTGCTTTTTCCAGTCCTTCTTCTGTTAAGTAGATAGATTTTGCTTTATGCGTGCTACCGCCTATTAAATGTTCATCTTCTAGTGCATTTAAAATGTCAAAATCATTTCCTTTCCATGCTCTATGAAATTCTCCGTATGGTTCTTTTTCTACCCACGAATTTAAATACAATAATAGTAGTGTTAATTCTTTTATTTGTTCTTCCATCTTCTTACTCTCCTAATAAAAATTTTGCATGTTCTTTATAAATAAGTATTTGAATCTCTCTGTATGTATACATTTCTTGAATCATTTTTGTTTAAAGACATATCCTTAATTTCTGTAAAAATAGATATTAATTCCTTCGAAACATTATCTATACTCTTAAAACCATCATACTCTCTATTAAATTTTTGTAAATCTGGTCTATAATAATATATTTCCTTATTTTTTGTTTTTTGCTTAATTTTATTTGCCATATTCAACCCCCATAATATAACTTTTATGGGATTATATCATGTCTAGTATCTTTTGTCAAAAAATGTCATTTTTTCAAATATGTTAATTTTTCAACCAAGATGTGTTTTTATTCTTCAGTTTAATTCATTATTAGAATTTAACATTTTTATAACTTTATCAAAATCGCTTTCTAGTTGTTTCATTTCTCTTTCTCTATATAATTCAAATTCTTTTTCTGCTTTTTCAATTGCTTCTTTATGTGATATTTTTCCATTACCTTCGAGTAATTTTCTTTTATTTTGTATGATTTGATTATCAAGTTCCTCTATCCAATCATTCATTGTCATTGCTCTTTGTTCTAGTGCTTGGAATTCTGCATAATCTAAAAATTGAGAAACTAATAAATTTAGCCTTTGTAATTCAATTTCTGAAAGATAATTTTTAGCAATTTTTACATCATCAACTGTTACATATTCTCCTTTAAAATTAGTCATTCCAACAAATGGCTTTTCATTATCAACTCTTTCATATATTATTTCTGCTGCTGTATGTTCATGAACTGCATAATAAAGCTTATTTTGGACTGTTGCAAAAAACTTTTTCGTTAAGTCAGAACGTGGGTCATAATCTATTGAAGTAGCATATATATCTGTAACTTGTTGATAAAAGTTTCTTTCAGATGAACGAATATCTCTAATTCTTTGCAATAATTCTCTGAAATATCTATTTCCACCTTGTTTTAGTCTTTCATCATCAAGAGCAAAACCTTTTTGAATATATTCATGCAATCTTTGCGTTGCCCATACTCTAAATCTTGTAGCAACTTGTGATTGTACTCTATATCCTAATGCTATAATCATATCTAAATTATAATGGTCTATATTTCTTTTTACTTGTCTATTACCTTCATTTTGAACTAATAAGAATTTCTTATTAGTTGAATCATTGTTTAATTCCTTATCCTTATAAATATTTTTTATATGCATAGAAATATTTTCTTGAGTTGTTTTATATATTTCTGCAATTTGATTTTGAGTTAGCCATATATCCTCATCTACAAATCTAACAGTAACTTTCGTAATCCCATCTTCGTCTTGATAAATTATTATATTATTCTCTTTCCTATCCATATATTTCCTCCATTAAATATTTATTATCATTTTCAACTATTCAAAAATTCCGAATAGTTAAAATGCTTTTGTTTATAATTTTATCTATCATATTCATAATAAAAATTTCATTTTAAGTTGGTTACTTTTTCTAACCAACTGTTTTTTGTATTTTCGACTGGTAACAAATTGTTACCAATTCATTCTTATTTTGTTTTTTCTGCATTTTTATCGTTTTGCCAGCGTCGGCAAAATGTTCAAATTCTTCAACTGTTCAGAATTTCCGAACAACTAAAATTCATTTTTATCTTCTATATTTATATCACATCTCAAACATATTTTCAATAGTTTTTGCGAATTTTTGTTCTTTTATTTTTGTAATCTAAAAGAGCATCTTTTCTTATGCTCTTCCTAGCCTATTATTGCATTTTTTGTTTTCTATTTCAATGTAGTCGTACTTGTTCCACAATAATTAAACATACCTTTATTGTTTGGAGCAATTTTCCAATTCTGTCCTACATATATTTTCTTTAAATTCCTACTTTCGCTAAACATGCCACCCATATCGCTTACTTTTCTTGTATCAAAACTGGATATGTCTAATTCTTCTAATTGACTAACTTTAGAAAACATCGTTTGCATAGTTGTTACATTAGATGTATCAAAACTTAAAACATTTAATGAGGTTAATTGCGAACATCCGCTGAAACATTGCCTTCATATTTGTCACATTGCTTGTATTAAAATTGGATAAATTTAATCTAGTTAGACTGTTACATACAAAAAACATCGTTTGCATGTTAGTTACTTTACTTGTATCAAAACTTGACACATCTAATTGGGATAAAGCTGTCATATTAGCAAACATAGATCCCATACTAGTTACGTTACTTGTATCAAAATTTGACACATCTAATTTCGTTAACTTATTACAACTATGAAACATAGCATACATATTCGTTACATTAGATGTATCAAACTTAGATACATCTAAATCAGTTAAATTATTGCATTGTAAAAACATCCATCCCATGTCTGTTACACTACTTGTATCAATTTCACTTGTTTTAATAGTAGTTAACGCATTACAATTTAAAAACAAACCATGCATAGTAGTTACATTACCCATTTCTACGTTTGTCATGTCAACCGTTTCTAATTGTTTTAGGTCACTAAAAAAATACGCCATATACTCTGGTGCTACTGGATCTACAAATTCTGCGTGTCGTATTTGAGCACAATCGTCATACCATGGTGTAGTTGGTTCTTCTACACCATCTGTATTATCTCGAGTAAATGTTTCCCCTTTTACATTTCCATAAATTTTTCCACCACCAGCTATTGCCTTTTCCTCTGTCGTATAAAATTTTAATGTGTTCCCTTCTAATGCTACCCATATTCCAGTAGGAACCGGTTTTGGTTTGTTTTTATCATATGTTTCTTGGTATATTTGTTCTATGTTTTTTGTTTGATAGTTTTTTTGTATTTCCCCTACTTGTCTTTTTTGTACTGTTATTTTTTCTGTTTGTTGACTATAGATTAAAACTAAAACAATAAGAAAAAACAACATAGATATCACTATAAACAATGTTACAGAACCTTTCTCATTTGCCTTTTTCATATTTTTTCTCCTATTATAAATATAAAATAATTTCTAGCTTATGGTTGTATTGTATCAATTGTTTACCTAATTGTCAATTAAATTAATTGTAGGTTTGTCAAACATTATGTCACACTTTATTTAAAACATATACTTTGGAATACCTATTTTATAAAAATAGAAGGTGCTACTCCTATATTATGATATGGACACTTATATACAAAAAACTCTCCAATCCAAATTAGGATTGAAGAGTTTTTTAATTACAAACTTTTTAATCTTCTAGGTCATCTAATTGCAGTTTTTTAGCATATTGTCTAAAATAATTAAACAACTGCATACAAACAGGAGTTAAAGCTACTTGACCACTTTCAATTCCTGGCAATCTTCTTTCGATTGCTCCTTTGAAATAAGGATCTCTAGATCCTAGCACATACTGTCGCCAGCATTCTGCATCTGCTGATAAATAGTCTCCGCCTTTTATTACTCCTTTGTGTTTTTCTACATTTTCTGGTTCTTCAAACATAACCTCTTTTAACTTTTTTGTTAAAAACTCTGGCATTACAGAATATATATTTTTCTCAAGTGCTTTGGCCTCATACTTTTCTGTTGCCTCTCTAAAACCTGGTATTTCATCCTTAATAGGAGATGGTATATCAGTTGTCCACGCTTCTGCTATGTCATGAAAGATTCCCATAAAAAATCTGTCTGTTGCAAGTTTTTCATTATTAGGTTCTTGCTCAAGACTTATGAAATAAGAAAAACATGCTGTGTCAAACAGATGCCCTAAAATAGAACATTCTTGTAAATATCCTAGTTCACACCATCTTATATGATTTCTTAATTCAGAACCAGAAATAAACTGTAACAGTTTAAATATTTCTCCTTCTGAATTGAAAACTTCTTTAAATCCCGGCATCCCATAAAATTCTCGTGCTTCTTCAGAAATATCTATTAATTTCTTAGAGGCCTGTTCCGAAGAATACTGTCTCATTAATTCTTGACATTCTATATAGGTCGCAATTTTAGTTGCAGCCCGATAAATTTCTTCTTCTTGTGTACCAATGGATTCTGACAAGAAATTAGCAAATTCCTCATCGGCAAAATCGCTAATTTTTTTCTTAGTCACTTTTTTTAACTCATTTTTGTTTATGTTAGCTGTTAAGAAAATTTCATCATATTTTCGTTTTGGTGTGTTAAAGACGACATATACTTTCTGAAAAGCTCTATAAAGAGCTATTTTAGGGAGACGTTCCCATGTTACATAACTTTCTTCATTCTCCGCATAACTAGCTAATATATAAGCTATTATGCAGTTGAGTGCTTGCTTATTTAGCTCATTATAAATCCCTTTAGAAATAATGCCTGTCCATCTCCGCATTTGGTTGAGTCTTTTAAAAACCTCATTGCTTGCTTTTACTTGTTTGTAATTTAATTGTAACATAAAAATCCTCCTTTTAAATTTTTGTCTTCTTGCTAGGCACTTGATGTCCCGTAAAGAAGTTAATACTAGTTACTTTTTATATTATATCATCTTTTATGTTTACTGTAAACCACTTATTCAATTTTTTATTTTAGCGATAAAACCTCTTTATATGCACAATAGCACTTTTCTCTAGTCTAGAAACTTGTGCTTGTGAAATACCAATTTCGTCAGCTACTTCCATTTGCGTTCTTCCATCAAAAAACCTTTTTACCACAATCATTCTTTCTTTTTCGTTTAATTTTTGCAAAGCCCCTTCAATTGCCATTTTTTCTGTCCACATTTCATCCGTATTTTTACTATCTTTTACTTGATCCATTACATAAATACTTTCTGCACCATCGCTATAGACTGGTTCTTGCAATGATACTGGATCTTGAATCGCATCAAAGCTAAAGGCAATATCTTCTTTTGTTACGCCTAATTCTTTTGCTATTTCGTCTATTTTGGGTTCTTTTCCCTGTTCTTTGGTATACCTTTCTTTAAATTGAATGGCTTTATAAGCTAAGTCTCTTACTGACCTACTAACTCGTATGCTATTGTTATCTCTTAAATATCGTTTCACTTCTCCGTACAATCATTGGTACAGCATAAGTGCTAAATTGTACGTTTTGGCTCAAATCAAAATTATCAATTGCTTTGATTAATCCTACACATCCCACTTGAAATAAATCGTCTGCTGCTTCTCCTCTTCCATAAAATCTTTGTATCACACTTAATACTAATCTTAAATTTCCATTAATGAATGTAGTTCTTGCTTCTTCGTCTCCTGCTTTTATTTTTACAAATAGTTCTTCTTTTTCTTCTCTACTTAACACGGGTAATTTTGATGTGTTTACACCACATATTTCTACTTTGTTGTTTAACAAAAGAAAAACCTCCTTTAGAATTACTTATTTTAAGTATTTCCAAATTTGGTTTTTTTATGCTTTCTTCTTTTTTGATAGTTAGACCAATTTAAATTTTTAAATCTAATTCAAAATAAAACTGGACTCCGTTTTCCTTATTAATAACACCATATGAATTATCATAATTACTCATAATAGCTTTTACAAAAGATAAACCAATTCCTGTTCCTCCCTCTTTTCGATTTCTTGATTCATCTATTTTATAAAATCGATTCCATATTCTTGCTATGTTTTCCTCTGCTATGTTGTCTCCGGTATTAAAAACTTTGACTCTTACTTTATTGTTTTCTACATCTACTATATTTTCTATTTTAACATATTTTTCGCCATTTACTTCTTTTACATGTTTCATAGCATTTGTTATGTAGTTGGAGATAACTTGTTCAATGTAAAAGCCATCTGCAAATACATTAATTTCTTCTAAGGTTTGAAATTTGACCTCTACTTGCTTTTCTTCAATTATAACTTGAGATTTGCGTACTACTTCTTTTTCTAATTCTACTATGTTAAATTCTTTGTCTTCAAATTCTCTTTTTCCATATTCTAGTTTCATTAGTTCTAACAATTGTTTTACTAGTTTATCCATTTTGTTGGTTTCGTCTAAAATTACTTCTGCATAAAACTGTTTACTTTCTTCGTCTGTGTTTACATTTTCTAACAAGCCTTCACTATAGCCTTGTATTAATGCAATTGGTGTTTTTAATTCATGGGACACATCTGTTATAAAGCTTTTTCTCATTTCGTCTATTTTTGATTTTTCTTCGATGTCTTTTTCTAGTTCTATGTTGGTTCTTCTTAGTTGTTTAATGGTTTTTTCTAATTTGTCTGACATCGTATTTATGCTTTTTCCTAAATTATTAATTTCGTCGTCTGCTCCTGTAATTTTGTATTTGTGACTAAAGTCTAAGTTTGACATTTTTTTGGCAATGTCATTTAGTTCTGCAATAGGGTCTCCAAATTTTCTGGAAACATAGGTTACAATAACGGCTGCTATTAAAATAGCAAATCCGAGCCATTAAATATAAGAAGTTATTGGATATTTTTACACTTTCTTGAATGGAGGTGATGGGGATTCTAATGTATAACAAATAGTCGTTGTCTAGTGTAGCTGATAGTAATATGTAGGTAATGTCATTTTTGCTGTCTTTTAATTTTTTTATGGTAAAGTCTTTTCCGTTTTCGATTACTTCTCCTATGTTGTTGTTAAATCTGCTTGTCATTTCTTTCATTTGTCCTAAGGTTGAAAAAAAGTCTTTATTAGAGGTGTATACATTTACGTTTTGATTGTTTTTTATTAGAATGTCAAAGTTGTTATTGATGGCTAATCTTTCTAACTGTACTTCTAAATCAATGTCTTGCGAACCTTTATAATAATTGTTTACGATTTCATAAACTGATTTCAAGGCTTTTGTTTTGCTATAAATATAAAATTGCCCAAAAACAAAGTTGTTTACTAATATAAGAAATACTATAATTAGTAAAATGACAAGTGATAATGTCATGAATAATCGTACTCTTACTGAATTAAAGGCTTTTTTTAGTTTTCCCATCTTTTTTCCCCCTTTCTAAAAAGGTTTTCGTTTGCTTATTTTACTTCGAATTTGTAACCTACCCCTCTTATGGTTTTTATGTATTTTCCTTTTTTTCCCAACTTATGTCTTATTTTTTTGATGTGACTGTCAATGGTTCTAGAGTCGCCAAAATAGTCATAGTTCCATACATTGTTTAAAATTTTGTCTCTGGATAGGGCTATGTTCTCGTTTTCAATTAGATAAATGAAAAGTTCGTATTCTCTTAGGCTAAGTTCTATTGGTTTTCCTTCTATTTTTATGGTTCTTCCTTCTTTATCGATTTCTATTCCTGCACAGTGTTTTACTTCTGCTACGTCTTTTGTGGTTCTTTTTAAGATGGCTTCTACTCTTGCTACTAGTATTTTAGGACTAAAGGGTTTGGCTATGTATTCATCTACTCCTAGTTCAAATCCAAATAACTCATCTTGCTCTTCTCCTCTTGCTGTTAGCATGATAATTGGTACTTTGGAATTTTGCCTAATTTGACGAAGGACAGACCAACCATCTAATTTTGGCATCATAACATCTAATAAGATTAATGTGATTTTGTTTCTATTTTCTTCAAATACTTCTAATGCCTTTTCTCCGTCTTCTGCTTCTAAAATGCTATATCCTTTTGCTTTTAAAAAGTCTTTAATTAGTTTTCTCATTCTTTGTTCGTCGTCTACTACTAAAATACAGTTATTTGGCATATTTATCACTCCTATTGGTCTTATTATAGCGTTTGTTTATGTCTTTTTTGTGAAAAAAGGTTATATATTTTGAAAATATATAACCTTTTAGCGTAAATAATAAATTCTATTTTTTTATTTGTACTGTTTTGGTATCATAAGCTAACTCGATGTTTTCTTCTCTTAATATTTTCATGATTTTATAGTTAATATCTTCTCTTTCTGCTATGTAGCTATTATAGTCTACTGAATCAGTAAAACTACAAATTAATATATTTAGACCATTGTCGTTAATGGCATCAAATTTAACAATAATAGAATCATCATAAATAGCATCTCTTGCTTGTAACATGTCTTCTACTCTAGCTTGGAATCTTTCTAATTTTTCTAAAGGAGTATCTAGTTCTACACATAAGTTCATACGGTATCTTCTTTTTTCCATCTTACTCCAGTTGATAATAGAAGCATTAGATATGATGGCATTTGGTATGTTTACTACTGAATTTTCGAAAGTTCTTACTCTCGTGCTTCGAAATGTGATATCTTCGACTGTCCCTTCAAAGGTGTCTACTTGAATCCAGTCTCCTACTACAAAAGGTTTGTCTAGAAAAACAACGACACCAGCAAATAAATTTTTAGCAGTATCTTGTGCTGCTAATGTAAATATAACACCACCAATTCCTAGTCCTGCTACTAATCCATTTAGGTTTACGCCTAATGTTGTTATAATAATGAATCCAGCTATTATATAGATAACCACACGAATTATTTTTAGGGCAAAGTCAAACATAGAATCTTCTACATCTTTGCTTGTCTTATCTTTTATTTTTTTATACAAAGAGGATTTTGGTGTAAAACTTGCTGCTAGACCTTTAGCAAAGGCAATGGTACTAATAATTACAAAGGCTTTATAGGCAACTTCCATAATTTCAGTTGTTATATTCAAAGGTTGTTTTAAAAATACCACAGCTAAGTAAAATCCTAATATGATAAAAAATATTTTTAGTGGTCCAAAGAAGGCACTTTCTTTAATACTCTTGGCTTTTTTTTCTTTTATTTTAAACATTCTAATAATGATATATGAAATCGTTCCACTAAAAATTCTAAAAAGTAAAATAATTCCTAGTGCAATTGCTATATCAATCAATTGTACCGCTGTTATGTTTTCGATTAAATTTGCAATTTGGTTCATTTTATTACCTCTCATTATCCTTCGTTTTAAATTGAAAAAGAATTGTTATCTTAAGTTATCCCATGTAATCACGAAGCTTCTTACTCCTACTAGGATGTCTAAGTTTTCTTAACGCTTTTGCCTCGATTTGTCTAATTCTTTCACGCGTAACTTCAAATTCACGCCCAACTTCTTCTAATGTTCTTGCTTTTCCATCTTCTAGTCCAAATCTTAATTTTAGAACTTTTGCTTCTCTTGGTGTTAATGTATTCATAACATCTTCTAATTGCTCTTTTAATAATGTATAAGCTGCTGAGTCATGTGGTGCTGGACTATCGTCATCTTGTATAAAGTCTCCTAAGTGGCTATCATCCTCTTCTCCAATTGGTGTTTCTAAGGATACAGGGTCTTGTGCTATTTTTTGAATTTCCATTACTTTTTCTACTGGTATTTCCATTTCTTGTGCAATTTCGTCTGGGGTTGGTTCTCTTCCCATTTGTTGTAATAAGTGTCTTGAGGTTCTAATTAGTTTGTTTATTGTTTCTACCATGTGTACAGGAATTCTTATGGTTCTTGCTTGGTCAGCAATGGCTCTTGTTATGGCTTGTCTTATCCACCAAGTGGCATAAGTACTAAATTTAAAGCCTTTGGTATAGTCAAATTTTTCAACTGCTTTTATTAGTCCCATGTTTCCTTCTTGAATTAAATCTAAGAATAACATTCCTCTTCCTACATATTTTTTGGCAATGCTGACTACTAGTCTTAGGTTAGATTCTGCTAGTTCTTGTTTGGCTCCTTCGTCTCCATCTAAAATTCTCTTTGCTAACTCTAGTTCTTGTTCAAAGGTTAAAAGCCCAATTCTTCCTATTTCTCTTAGATACATTCTAACAGGATCATCTACATTAATTCCTTCATAGCTAGTATCAGTTATTTCATCTAGTTTTAGTTCTTCTACTTCTTTTAAGTCTTCAATGTCTGGTTCTTCTTCTAAGTCATCTGCTAATAGGTCTACTCCTAATTCTTCAAAGGCATCAAAAACTTGGTCAATCTGTTCTGGATTGACATCATCTAACTCGGTTGCTAAGTCTCCATATGTGATTTGCCCTTTTTCTTTTGCTTTTTTTAGGATGCTGCTTACTTTTTCTTCTTTTATTTTGCTATTTTCTTCTTCTATTTTTTCTGGTTTTTCTTTTACTTCTTCTTTTTTTGCTTTATCTTTTTTTTCTGTTTTGTCTTGGACTTTTTCTTTAGCTACTTTTCTTGCTTCTTCTATTTTTTTTGTTTTTGTTTCTTTTTTTTCTTTACTTGCTTTTTTCTCTGGCTCTTTTTTAGTTGATTCTTTTTTAGTTGCTACTTTTTTTGGCGTTTCCTTCTTTTCTTTTTTTGGTGCCTCTTTTTTGGTTGTTTGCTTTTTCTTTGTTTCTTTTTTTACTTTTTTCTCATTTTCTAATTCTTCTTTTTTCTTTGCCATTTTCCTTTTCCCCCCATTTAAGGCAATCTACTTGATTTTTGCTAACCTAATAATTATTTCATTTAGCTCTTTTTCTAGGTTCTTTTTTTGGTCAGCCTCTAGACTTCCCTCTAATAATTCTAAAATTTCAAATTTTCTAGTGTTTAGCTTGTCCTTTTCGTATCCTTGCATAATGTCATCAATCGCTTTTTCGATATTCCCTATTTCGTAATCATCTGCCATAATTTCTGTAATGTGATTTTGTTGCTCTTCTTCTAGCATGTCAATTATGCTATTTATATTACTATTTCCTTTTTCGAATTCTTCATACAGTTTTTTGACAATTTCTTGATTAATGTAATCTTTAAAATCCTCTACCTTGACATTTTGCTTGATTATTTGATAGATATTTAAGTCTCCTGTTAATAAAATAGATAAAACTGTGTTTTCTCTTTTCTTAATTGCTTGTGATACTTTACTTTCTTCTACTTTTTTATGAGAAATAACTGGTTTTGTTTTTTCTAAAACTTTTTGGCTTTTTGCCCCTACATAAGCTAATTTGTTGACTTCCCCATAAATTGCTTCTTTGGATATTTCGTATTCTTTGGCAATTTTTTCGATGTATACTTCTCTTTCCATAGTGTTGTCTATTTTAGCAATTAGTTTTGCAATTTCATTTAAGAATTTTATTTTGTCGTTTACCGCTTCTAAGTTCAAATTTTGCTTTAATACTTTTACTTTAAATTCAATTACAGAAAGTGCTTTTTCAATTAGATTATCAAATCTTGCCTTTCCATATTTTACGATGTATTCGTCTGGATCTTTGGCACCTTCCATTTGTAGAATTCGTATGTCACATCCCATTCCCTGTAAGATGTCTAAAGCTCGTAGTTTTGCCATTAATCCTGCTTCATCAGCATCAAAGCTTAAGATGACTTTTTCGGCATTTTTTCGAAGTAACCAACCTTGTTGTTGGGTTAAAGCTGTTCCTAATGGTGCTACTACATTTGTGATACCTCTTTGGTGTAAGGAGATTACGTCCATATACCCTTCTACAATTAGGATTTCGTTGATGCCTCCTTTTTTGGCAACATTTAGCCCAAATAAGTTTCTTCCTTTACTATAGACTATATTTTCAGGCGAATTGATGTATTTTGGCTTCGTATCGTCTAATACTCTTCCTCCAAAGGCTATGACTCTTCCTCGTGCGTCGCAAATAGGAAACATGAGCCTGTTTCGATATCTGTCTATGTATTGTCCTCTCTCGTTTTTGTTGACTAATCCTGATTCTAAAATTTCTGGTTCTTCAAATCCTTGCTTTTTTAATTCTTGATATAGTTCGTCAAATTTTCCTGAAAATCCAATTTGGAAAGATTGTAAAGTTTCATTTGTTAATTTTCTTTTTTTGATGTATTCTTGTGCCATTTTTGCTTCTTGTTTGTATAAGTTTTGATGGTAATAGTTTGCTGTAAATTCGTTTACTTTGTACACTTTGCTTTTTAGTAGTTCTTTTGCTGTATCACCACTACTTTCTAAGGTTGGTAGTTGCATGTTAGCTCTTTCGGCTAAGGTTTGTACAGCTTCTATAAAGCTAATTCCTTCTATTTTGGTTAGGAATGTGAAGACGTTTCCTCCTACCCCACAACCAAAACAATGAAATATTTGTTTATCTGGTGATACGGAAAATGATGGCGATTTTTCGTTGTG
>CAMSQT010000014.1 GCA_947062645.1 uncultured Clostridium sp.
TAAAAGATAAGCAAGAACAATACGATAAAATAGAAAACCTAGTAGAAAATTTAAAACAAAAAGATTTACTAGAAATTGTACACTTAGCCGAAGACTTATACAAAGCAAAAGAAGAAATAATAGAAATATTAGAATATATCAACATATTACTATTAGAACAAGCCAAAGAAAATTATTTATACACAAATTGCATAGAAATTGTGGAAAATACGAAAAAAAGGTTGAAACAAAACGCAAATTATGATATGTGTATAGATAACTTGTTATTTAACTTATGGGAGGAACTAATTTGAAAAATATAATAGGAGTAAGATTCAAAAAATTAGGCAAAATTTATTTCTTCAATCCAAAAAGCTTACGAGTAAGAAAAGGCGATAAAGTTATCGTAGAAACAGCACAAGGAGAAGAATATGGAGAGGTAATGATACCAAACCGTTGGGTAGCAGACGACAAGATTGTAGCACCCCTAAAAAAGGTGTTAAGAATAGCCAACTATAGAGACCACAAACATTATGAGGAATGTAGAAAAAAGGAAAAAGAAGCTTTTGACATTTGTCTAAAAAAAATAAAAGAGCATAAATTAGACATGACATTAACAGACGTAGAATATAAATTTGATAACAGCAAAATTTTATTTTACTTTACAGCAGATGGAAGAATTGATTTTAGAGAATTAGTAAAAGACCTAGCAGCCATCTACAAAACTAGAATTGAGTTAAGACAAATAGGAGTAAGAGACGAAGTAAAAAGAATTGGTGGAAACGGTGTTTGTGGAAGAGAACTTTGCTGTTGTTCTTTCCTAAGTGACTTTGAAAGTGTATCCATCAAAATGGCAAAAGAACAAAACCTATCTTTAAACCCATCTAAAATATCTGGAAACTGTGGAAGACTAATGTGTTGCTTAAAATATGAAAATGACGTATACGAAGAAAAACTAGAAAAACTACCTAACATAGGAGCTATCGTAAAAACAGAAGATGGGGAAGGAGAAGTAGACGCCATCGAAACATTAAAAGAACGAGTAAGAGTAAAAATAAAAGACAACGAAGGAGACGGTTACTTCTACAAAAGATATGACGCCAAAGACATAAAAATAATTAAAGATGCTGTGGCAGAAAAAATAGACCAAGAAGAAATAGAAAACAAAAAAGAATTAGAAGAACTAGAAAGAAGAGATTAGGGATTAGGGGACGTTCCTTAAATCCCCATTGTAGGGATTAGGGGACGACCTTAGATATAGGTACTCCTTAAAATTTTCATAAAAGCAATTGTAGGAGGTGAAAAAGATGGCATATAAAATTACAGATAAATGTATTTCTTGTGGAGCATGTGCGGCAGAATGTCCTGTTGGATGTATTTCACAAGGAGACGAAAAATTTGTTATAGACCAAGCAGCTTGCATTAGCTGTGGTACTTGCCAAGGGGTTTGTCCAGTGGAAGCACCAGAGGAAGAATAATTATAAAATAATGAAAAAGATTGTCCCGTAGTTATTTAAACTACGGGATTAACTACAAAGGAGTTATTTTTAAAATGTCAAAAGAGAGCTTTGAAAACAACCAAGAAAAAGAAATAGAGCAACTACAACAGGAAGTAAAACCAACCAACAAAAAAGTAATTATTTTTAACTTCTTGTTAATCCTAGTTATTTTTATTGGGTTATTTATCTACATGGTAAAAGTAGATGGAATTGATAGCATCAAAGAATTATTACACCAAGTAGATTACAAATGGGTAGTAGCTCGGTTTAATTTGTTTAACCATTCATTGGCTTTGCGAGGCGAGTAATTTACATACACCAATTAAGCAAATGTATCCCAATCAAACCTTCAAAAACTCATTTAAAGTATCTATGTTAGGGCAGTTATTTAATAACATCACGCCATTTTCTACAGGTGGACAGCCAATGCAAGCCTATGAACTAACCAAAACAGGAAAAAGAGTAAGTGACTCATTATCTGCTATGGCAATGAAATTTATCATAACGCAAACAGCCTTAGTCGTATCAACGATAATAGTAGTAACTTTCGAGTTTTCCTTTTTTAAGCAATTAATGCAAAACTATATATGGATTGCAATTGTAGGATTTACCGTTAACATTTTAGCCATTATAGTAGTTATCCTAGCAGGGATTAAAAAGAAAATGATAACCTTTTTTACGACGCCAATTATTAGATTATTAGGAAAAATTCATATATTTAAAGAACCAGAAGAAACCATTGGAAAACTAGACAAAAGCATTGACAACTTTAAAGAGCAATTTTTATTTATGAAATCAAACAAAAAAATGGTAATAAAAATGTTTTTAACAGCAGTATTACAAAGCTTTGCTTACTACTCTATTACCTATATGGTGTATCGTGCATTTGGAAACAGCGGTATAAGCTTTTTACAAATCATACCAATTCAAAGCTTTTTATTGCTAATCATGACCTTCATACCAACACCAGGTTCAGGATTAGGAGCAGAAGGGGGATTCTACCTGTTATTTAATACCATCTTCCAACAAGGAACTATTAATATGTCAATTCTATTTTGGAGAATTTATACCTTTTATTTGCCAATCATAGTAGGAGCATTATTTTTAATACCAACGAAAGGAAGAAAAAATCAAAGGAATAAAAGTTGACTTTTTAGACAAAATGATGTATTATATTAACATAAATTTGTAGAAAGAAGGAGAGGCAGAATGATAAGAATATTAGAAGAAATATTTGGGCTTCGGAAGGAAAGAGAAGAATTTACTCCTTCGGAAGAGAAAATTAGTGATAATCTATACCGTGAAGGATATTATACTTCAAAAGGAGAATGGAGAATATCAGAAAAGTGCACAGCAGAATACAACATGGGAAATGATAGGCTTCAAGGAGGATGCGGGCACGAACAGCAAGTATCTGAGTATGATTTTGAGGGTACTTTGTACTATTGTTGGAAGTGTGAAGTATGTGGGATGTGGCATGGTATCTATGAAGGAAGAATTCCTGATGAAGTAAAACAAAGAATTAAGATAAGAAGGCAGCTGATAAAAAGTGGCAAGATTGTCAAACTCAAAGACTACAAAAAGAAAGCAAGGTGAGAACTTTGCTTTTTTAAACTGTTTTGCTAAAAAAACAATAATGATTTTATTTATAGATAAAAGGAGGAAAAAATGAATACATTAATTGTTGCAGGGGGAGAAATTAATAAAGAGCTTTTAAAAAATATGACAAAGAATATAAGCGGGCAAAACATCATAGCAGTTGATAAAGGATTAGAAAAATTAGACGAATTAAATATTGTACCAAATCATGTAGTAGGGGATTTTGACTCTGTTTCAAAAGAGATGTTACAACAATATCAAAAAAATCCAAAAGTTACTTTTCATACCTATAATCCTGAAAAAGATAATACAGATACAGATATAGCTATTCAGTTAGCCATCCAATTAAAAAGTTTAAATATTACTATTATAGGAGCATTAGGGAAAAGATTAGATCATAGTTTAGCCAATATCCATATTTTAAAACAGGCTTTAGAGGCTAAAATTCCCTGTCAAATAATTGACAAATATAATAAAATTTATTTAATAGAAAATACCCATATTTTATATAAAAATAGAATCTATGGAAAATATATTTCCTTATTGCCACTAACAAGTAAGGTGGAGGAAATTACACTAAAAGGATTTAAATATCCTTTAAATAAATATTGTTTGCAAGTAGGAGTGAGCTTAGGCATTAGCAACGAAATAGTAGAAGATATTGCTACAATAGAATTAAAAAATGGCATTTTGATTGTAATTGAAAGTAGGGATTAAGGGCAGCAGGGAGCGAGGGACGTTCCTTAAATCCCTACTTTGGGGATTAGGGGACACTCTTGCCTAAAATAACATACCTTTAAGTATACTCTTTTATAAATAGGATATGTAAAATTATGTAAAAAAGTGTTGACAAAGAGGCAAAAAGTTATTATAATATAGATTATTAAAAAATTTTTTTTCAAAATAAATTATTAATATGGAATTTAAATCTGTGAAAATAGAAAAATCCCAAATACAAAAATACAAGAAAAGGAGGTAAAATGCCAAGAATAGCTAGAAGTGAAATAAGTGCATCTTATATTCATGTGATTACACAAGGAATAAATAAAGAGAAAATATTTGAGAAAGAAGAAGATAAAAAAAGATATCTTAAATTAGTAGAAGAAGCATTCGAAAAATTTAATAATCTCTTTCTTTTATGTTATTGCATAATGGATAATCATGCACACTTTTTAATTTATACAAAAGAAAATAAAGAATTATCAAAATCTATGGCTATCATCAACACTAAATATGGAATTTTTTATAATAAAAACAGGAACAGAGTAGGGTATGTTTTTAGAAATCGATATTATACGCAAGTCATAAAAAATGAGAAGCACCTATACAATGCTATTGTATATATTCATAGAAATCCAGTAAAAGCAAAAATGGTAAGGAAAATGGAAGAATATGAATTTTCTTCTTATTGTAACTATCAAGAAGGTAAGATAGATAAGAATTGCATACAGTTATTATTTCAAACACAAGATTATAAAGAAAAGTTTTATTTTATCCATGGAAATTTTAAAGATGATGGAGATATATTTGATGTCCAAGAATTTAATAAAAATCCAGATGAGATAGAACTATTTGTGAAAAACTATTGTCAAAAAAATAATATTCAAAAAGAAGAAATGAAAAAAAATAACTATTTTATTATGCCAATAATAGAACATTTAAAAAATGAATATAACTGTAACAATAAAGAGATTTCACAAATATTAGGAATAGGAAAAAATAGAGTAACAAGAATAATTAAAAATATAAAAGGGGATAAAGGAGTGTCCCTTAATCCCCAAAGTAGGGATTTAAGGAACGTCCCCTAATCCCTGGCCCTAATCCCTGTTGGTAATTTCTTCTAAATCTAAAAGTTCTTGCCATCTTGCGTCAACTTCTTTTTGGAATGCTTCTATCATCCATTCGTTTCCTGGGTTAAACATATGCTTAAATCTTTTTTGTGGTTTTAAGAATTCTTCAATTGGTAATTTTTTAGCAGGCTTATAAGTGATTTTATATTTTCCATCAATTACTTCATATAATGGCCAGTAGCAAGTTTCAACAGCTAGCTTGTTGATTTGCATTAGTTGGTCTGTTGGATATCCCCAACCTCTAGGACATGGTGCCATTACGTTTAGGAAGGCAGGTCCTTTCGTGTAAATTGCTTTTTCGGCTTTTTCATATAAATCTTTGAAGTTCATGTATCCTAAAGTTTGTGCTACATAAGGAATGTGATGCCCTACCATAATTTTAGCTAAATCTTTTCTGGATTGCATTTTTCCAGGTATAACTTTTCCGGCAGGTGAGGTTGTTGTATCAGCAAATTTTGGGGTAGCAGAAGAACGTTGGATACCAGTATTCATGTAAGCACCATTGTCGTAACATACATATACCATATCATGACCACGTTCCATAGCACCAGACAGACTTTGCAAACCGATATCATAGGTTCCTCCATCTCCTCCAAATGCAATAAATTTGGTTTCACCTTCAGATGGTAATTTTCCTTGTTTTTTCATAGATTGGTAAGCTACTTCGGCTCCTGCTAAGGTTGCTCCTGCACATTCAAAAGCGGTATGGATAAAAGAGTCAGTCCAAGCTGTATATGGATAAATGAAAGTAGAAACTTCCATACATCCGGGTAGCCCCTGCTACAACAGCATGGTCTTCTGGTTTTAAAGCTCTCATAATATGTCTTGCAATTGGTGGCGCGCCACATCCAGCACACATTCTGTGTCCAGCAGTAAATCTTGAAGGTTTATTTGCTACTACTTCTTTTAGGTTATAAGCCATTATTTGTCACCTTCCTTTCTTAATCCCAAGTAACGATAAGGATTGTTAATTTTATCAGTTTTTACAATTTCTAATAAATCAGTATAAACGGATTCAATGTCTTCTGCTTTGGTATCTCTACCACCAATTCCATAAACATAGTTTACAGTTGGTACATGTTTATTTTCTACATACATAGCTGAGGTTACATCTTCGAATAAAGCTCCACCAGCAGAATTTAGTGAATCAGCTCTGTCTAAAATAGCAATAGCTTTTACATGTGAAATGGCATTTGCTATTTCTTTAGCAGGGAAAGGACGGTAAACACGAACTTTTAAAAGCCCTGCTTTGATACCTTTGGCTCTTAAATTGTCAATAACGAATTTGGTGGTTCCTGCTGTTGAATTCATACAAACGATAGCAACTTCGGCATCTTCTAGTTGATATTCTTCAAATAAAGAATAACTTCTTCCTGTCATTTTTTCAAAGTCTTTTGCTACATCTAAAATAACTTGTTTTGCATTTTTCATCGCGATTGCTTGCTGAGCCTTATGCTCAAATAAATAAGCTTGTAAGTCTAATGGTCCGGACTGCAATCGGTTCTTCTTTATTTAATAAGTAATGTTCTGGTTTATATTCTCCTACAAATTCTTTTACTTTATCATCTTCTACTAATTCAATGTTTTCAATGGCGTGAGAGGTAATAAATCCATCTTGACATACCATTAAAGGAAGTCTTACGTCCTTATGTTCTGCAATTCTATGAGCCATTAAGGTATTATCGTAAGCTTCTTGATTATTTTCACTAAATAGCATAATCCAACCAGAATCTCTTACTCCCATGGCATCGGAATGGTCACAGTGAATATTTAAAGGTCCTGATACAGCTCTGTTTACTAAAGATAGAACGATTGGCAAACGTAAACTAGAAACAATATAAATCATTTCCCACATTAAAGATAATCCATTTGCTGAAGTAGCTGTCATAGCTCTTGCTCCTGCAGACTCTGCTCCAATACAAGCAGACATAGCACTGTGTTCACTTTCAACTGCCACAAATTCAGTATCAACCGATCCATTAGCAACGAAAGTGGAAAAATATTGAGGTATTTCAGTAGAAGGGGTAATAGGGAAGGCTGCTACAACATCAGGATTAATTTGTTTCATAGCAGTTGCGGCTGCTTCATTACCACTTAATCTTTCTCTTATACTCATTTTATCCCTCCTCCTTCATTTCAATTGCACCAAAAGGGCAAACCTTAGCACATACGCCACACCCTTTGCAATAATCATAATTAAAATTTTCTCTTAAACATTCTTTGTTTACTGGAATGGCATCTTCAGGGCAAACAGGGAAACAAAGTCCACATTGTTTACATTTATCGCTTAAAAAAACAGGGCGAATGCTTCTCCAATCTCCAGTCTTAAACTCTTTGGCATTTCCAGCAGTATAAATGTCGCCACCGAGTGGTTAGCTTCTCCATAGGAGTATTATTATTAATTTCGGTCATATCTTTTTAACCTCCTTTAATGCTAATTCTAATGCCTTCATATTGCCTTCAATTACTTCTGGCTTTTTAGCAAATTTATGTTTAAATGATTCCTTCATGTCTTCTAATAAAGCTTCATCAGTCATGATACCGCTTACCTTTATAATGGCGGCAAGCATTGGTGTATTTGGGAAATATTTTCCTAAAGCTTCTATGGATATTTTTCGTGCATCAATAGTATAGATATTTCCTTTATATCCTTTCAAAGCAGTTTTTAAGTAATCTGCTGATTTAGTTGTGTTAATAACAATGGCACCAGTTTCTTTTAGACCTGCTGTTACATCAACACATTCTAGTAAAGTATCGTCAACTACTACAACATAATCAGGTTCGTAAATGTTACTATGAATATGAATAGGATTGCTACTAATACGGTTATATGCTGTGATAGGCGCTCCCATTCTTTCTGGCCCATATTCTGGAAAACCTTGAATGTATTTTCCGGTGTTAAAGGCAGCGTCAGCTAATAATAAAGATGCTGTTTTGGCACCTTGACCGCCTCTACCATGCCATCTAATTTCGATTAAGTCATTCATGTTTTGATAGCCTCCTTTTTATTTATTTTTTATGGCTTTAGTATATGCCTAAAAATAATCCATGTCAAGTAAAAAAAGTCGAATTAGAATAAGTATTCTAATTCGACTTTTTTATTTAGTTAACACTTTTTTATTCCAAGTTTTTTTATGGCATTTAGGACATTTCATATATCTTGTTCTTCCATAGTGCATTGCCAATAATACACTTTTATAAGTTGGAATATATTTATAATGGCAATTATCACATTCATAATAACCTGCGGTTTGTTCAATTTTAATAACATTTATGATTCCTACTGTAAAAACAATGCTTCCTCCCAAAATAAGCAATATTCTTATTACAGAATGCATCTGAACAAAACATGCTACAAAGACTAAAATTAAAAATGTTATAGTAGAAATATACCCAATAACCATTTCAAGTCTTAACATTTCTTTATCTGTTTCTTCTTTTTGTTTTTTCATTTCTAATAAGTTTTCTTCTGCTTTTTGATTATAATTATCCATTTTAAGAACCTCCCCACTTAATAATTCATTTACGCTAATATCAAGTTCATTGCATAATTCTAGCATGATAGAAGAGTCAGGCATACCTTTACCTGTTTCCCACTTTGATATTGCTCTGTCTGTAATATTTAGTTTCTCTGCGAGTTCTGCTTGTGTCATATTTTTGTTTTTTCTACAGTTAGCAATGAACTTTCCTATCTTTGCTTGATCCATATGTTTTACCTCCTTCCTTTAATAATATTGTAAGATTCTTATTTCTAAAAGTAAACATACTAATCGTTGAGTGAGGAAAACAACGATTAGTAGAGTTGTAGTTATCTAATTACCTTTTTTAAAACTTTATTAAATTGTTCAGGTGTGTCCATATTAACGATATGTCCTGCTCCAGAAAATTCTACATATTCACTATCTGGCTCTGATTCATGCCAAATAACGCAGGCTTTTTTCGCCATATCATTATCATATTCTCCAACTCCAATTAAAAGCGGATAATCTCTTTTTGGTGTTTTATATTTATTAACTAATTTACTAAGTGTTGCAAGATGTCTAAACGAACTCTTTTTAAATCCTAAATTCATCTGATAAAATTTTTCTTGTGCTTCCTTTGTATATGCTGATATTTTTTTATTATCTTTTGCAAATGCTTTTATAGAAAACATTGCCTTTAACATCATTTTCATTTGCTGTTTTGTATTACCTTTTTGTAAACCTTTATCGAAATTATTATTATCATATCCACCTATACAAGTTAGAGAGGATACTTTGCTTGGATATTTATTGGCAAAATCTTGGACTAATACTGCTCCAATAGACACGCCAACTAAATTGATTTTACTAATTTTTTCTATTTCCATAATTTGATTTATATAAAGAGCAGTATCTTCGATTGTTCCTTTTCCTATTGATTTGCCATGTCCTATTAAATCCATTGTAATAACTCTATAATCTCTAAAATAATCTAATTGCGTATCGAAACAAGTATGATTGGCAAATGCAGGGTGTATAAATATTATTGCACTCCCAACTTTGGTATCATTAGTCCAATAGTAAATTGAAGTATTTTCTAATTTCTTTTCAATCATAGTTAATTAGCTCCTTTTTAAATTGTAAATTGTATCATAACTCTTTTATGATTCTGCAAGGATTTCCTACTGCTACTACATTTGATGGTATATCTTTATTAACTATGCTTCCTGCACCAATTACAACATTGTCCCCAATAGTTACTCCCGGAAGTACAACGACATTTCCTCCAATCCATACATTATTTCCAACTTTAATTGGTCTTGCATATTCTAATCCTTTATTTCTTTTTTCAACATCTAGTGGATGTCCTGCTGTATAAAAGCTACAATTTGGTGCAATAAATACATTATCTCCAAATTGAACTTTATTTCCATCTAATATAATTAAATTATGATTAGCATAAAAATTTTCTCCAATTTCTATATTGTATCCATAATCGCACATAAAAGGTTGTTCAATATAAAAATTATCTTTGTATTTTCCTAAAATGCTTTCCATTATACTTGTTCTACTCTCTATATTTGATGGTTTTATATTATTATATGCAAAGCATTTATCTTTTACTTTTATTCTCTCTTTTATAAGTTCTTCATCATAATTAGCATTATATATTTCTCCTGCTAACATTTTATCTTTTTCAGACATAATATTATTCCTCCTCTATAACTTACGGTTATCGACATTTATGTACCAAAACTAATCCATTTTATTAAACCATTAAAAAGTTACAATGTCAAATAAAATTCCTACTTTACAAATCCAAAAAATTTGATATAATAAAAAAGAAATAAAAATTTAAAAGGGGGAATTATTATGAAAAAAGGATTAGTCATAGGACTTATCATAGGAGTTATCGTCCTAGCAGCTATTGCAGGAGGAGCTTATTTTTTCATGAACAACTTTATGGGAAGAGCAAAAGTAGTAGAAGAACTATCACAAATTGAAGAGGTTACAAAATCAGGAGAAATTGACATAGAAAAATTAAACGAAATTACAGATCGAACAGTAACAACTGGAAAATATAAAGCAGTAGAAAAAGCAGCTAAAAACTATGCCAAAGACTTATTTACCAAAGCAAACGAAATGAAAAACTTATTACAAGACGAAAAATTAGGACAAATGTTAACAGCAAGCAACTATCAAGCAGACGGACCAGAATTTGTAGAATCTAAAAAATATGTAAATGAAGCAAAACAAAAATTACAAGACGGAAAAGCAGAAATGTTAGGACTTATAGAAGAAGCAAAAATCAACTCATATATAGAAGCCCAAACAACAGACACAAGTTGTATAGAACTATATAAACAACTTTTAGCAGAAGACATTAACATGCCAGAATCAGAGAAAAAAGAGTTAGAAACATCAGTAGACAAGATAGTATCAGCCTTAGACATCGAATTAGAAGTACTTGACTTTTTAACCCAAAATAAAGGGAAATGGAAAGTTGAAGGAGAACAAATTTTATTTGATTCAAACACACTTGTTATAAAATATAATTCATTTTTAACAAGATTAAGAATATAATTGGCAAAAATTAGACATAATTGATAAGGAGGAAACAATCATGAAAGATACCAAAATAACAGAAAATATCAAATATATAGGAGCAGACGATAAAGACATTCGATTATTTGAAGCACAATATGAAGTACCAAACGGAATGGCATACAATTCATACCTAATAAAAGATGAAAAAAATGTTGTCTTCGATACCGTTGATAGAAAAGTTACTGATATTTGGCTAGAAAATTTAGAAAAAGAATTAAATGGTAGAAAACTGGATTATTTGATTGTTTCTCATTTAGAGCCAGATCATGCCTATAACATAGGACTATTAGCAAAGAAATATCCGGAAATGAAAATTGTAGGAAATACCATGACCTTTAACATACTACCCAACTTTTTTCAAATCGACGATTTAACCAATAGAAAAATAGTGGTAAAAGAAGGTGATACCCTAAAACTTGGAGAACACACCTTGCAATTTTTCATGGCACCAATGGTACATTGGCCAGAAGTCATGGTAACCTATGAACAAAGTCAAAAAATATTATTTACAGCCGATGGATTTGGAAAATTTGGAACATTAGACACAGAAGAAGACTGGGATTGCGAAGCTCGTAGATATTATTTTGGCATTGTTGGAAAATATGGTGAGCAAGTACAAGCTTTACTAAAAAAAGCAGAAACCTTAGATATCCAAATGATTTGTCCATTACATGGGCCTATCCTAAAAGAAAATTTAGGGCATTATCTTGAAAAATATCATATTTGGAGTAGCTATCAGCCAGAAAATGAAGGGATATTAATTGCATGTGCTTCTATTTATGGAAATACTTTAGAAGTAGCCAAAAAACTAAAGGAAATATTGGAACAAAAAGGTGCAAAAAAAGTAGTTTTAACCGATTTAGTAACAGAAGATATGGCAGAAGCAGTAGAAGACGCCTTCCGTTATGACAAAATGATACTAGCAGCCTCTAGTTATAATGCAGGTGTATTTGTGCCAATGGAACAATTTTTACACAAATTAGAAGCAAGAAATTACCAAAATAGAAAAATAGGTATCATAGAAAATGGCTCTTGGGCGCCATCTGCAGGAAAAACCATAAAGAATATGTTACAAGAAATGAAAGATATTACAATAGTAGAGCCATCTATTACCATTAAATCAACCATGAAGAAAGAAAATATAGAGCAATTAGAGAATTTGGCAGATTCTATGATAGGAGGTGAATCAGATGAAATATAAATGTACTGTTTGTGGCTATATTTACGATGACGAAAAAGAAAGTGTAAAATTTGAAGAATTACCAGATGATTGGACTTGTCCTTTATGTGGGGTTAGCAAAGATTTATTTGAAAAAGTAGAAGAATAAAAAATGGAAAAGGAAGAATTAATTTTCTTCCTATTTTTCTTCGTCTTTTTTCTTTTTCTCTTTTGGGATTACAATACTAGTAGGTTTTTCTTTCGTAGTTTTTGGTTTTCCAACAGTTAAGTGGTCATAAACAGGAGAAATATTTAAATGACTACCATCACCAGAAACTACTTCTAAATTCTTTTTTTCTTCCATCTTAAATTCCTCCGTGACTTTATTAAAAACATCTTACCATATTCCATTTAAAAGTGCAAGAAAAAGTTAAAAAATTAAAAATGTCAACTTGTTGACAGCAATCTAACATTTTTGATACAATGCCAATGTATACTATAATAAAAATAGTAAATAATAACAGTAAAAACTAAGAAAAATGCACAAAAGAAAAAGGAGGATAAGGATGATAAATAAAACGAGTTTAAGAAAAAGTAAAAAAGGAAGTAATAAAGGTATAACCTTAATTGCGTTAGTAATAACAATTTTATTCTCCTATGACGAAAAATTAAAATGCAGTAATAGCAAAGGTTTCCTCCTAGTAACAATTT
>CAMSQT010000015.1 GCA_947062645.1 uncultured Clostridium sp.
AGATGAGGCATTGTGACTGGAGTTCAGACGTGTGCTCTTCCGATCTTTAAAAAAGTGTGTATACTTGCAAAATCTAATTTCTAAATAGAAATAAAACCGAAATTTGTCGAAAAATGCGACGAAAAGTTACTAAAATCTTTAAAATAACTTGAAAAAAGTGGAAATTTATGTTTTAATAGAAAAAGCAATATTTTTAAATTGCAAAAAATCAATCAATTGTATCAAAAAAATTTTTATCATTTTTTAATCAACATTCCAAAAATTTGTTAAGAAAACGAAAGGAAGTGAAAAAACATTAAAAAGCAAGAAAACAGATGAAAAAGTAAGAAAAACCACCATTTTACTTTAAAATAAAAATTGACTATCAAAGCAAAATAAATTATAATGAGAGGAGACAAAACTATGATGGAATTTACCATGGTGGATTATTGGAGATATCAAACAAAATTCCCAAGAAACATCGTATTAAGTGATCAAGAAGAAAAATATGGAAGCCAAAAGACACATCAATATCATGACAAAGTATTCAAAAAAATATTAGACAATAAAAAAGAATTTATCCATTTAATAAAAAGATATACACAATATCAAACTGCAAATTTAGAAGAGGAAAAACTAGAAAAATGTAGTCCAAAACTTATTACATCTAGTTTCAAAGCAAAAGAATTAGACATTATTTATAAAGTAAAAGGAAGAGATGTATTTATCATAATAGAGCATCAAAGCACAATTGATTATAAAATGCCAGAAAGAATGACAGAATATTGTATACAATTAATTCGAACAATAAAAGAAGGTAGCAAAACAGAAACAGGGCTGTATCCTTTAATATGTCCAATTGTATTCTACACAGGAAGAAAAAAATGGGATGCACCTATGTCGCTAACAGACATGCAAGAGGAGTATTATGGTTTTGAACCATTACACTACCCTAGATACAACTTAATTGATATTAATGATTACACAAAAGAAGAGTTACTGTTAGATAACACAGCAGTAGCAAAAGCTATATTATTTGAAAAACTAAGTACAAAAGAAGAAATGAAGCAAATGCTAGAAATCTTAACTAAAAAAGAATTAACCAAACAAGAAAATAAATATTTGCAAGTTATCTTAAATTATTCAAATGATGTAAGAAAAAAATTGGATAGTGAAGATATCCTAAAATATCAAGAAATTTTAGAAGGAGGAGTTAACATGACAAATTTTGAAAGGTTATTAATTGAACTAATTGAAGAGAAATATGAAAAAAGAAGAATCATGGAAGAAGAAGCAAAAAAGAAAGGACAGAAAATAGGACAGAAAATAGGGCAGAAAAATAGTCTACAAAAAGTAATTAGTAATATGTTAAAACTAAAAATGAATGATAAGACAATTCTTGATGTAACACAGATAGATAAAAACGAGTTACAAAAAATAAAACAAGAATTAAAAGTTTGTTAAGAAAAGAGTAAAATATAGCAAATAAAAAGGAGCAAAAAAACTCCTTTTTAAGTAAGGTAGAAAAAAGGGATTACATCAAATTTTCCAAAATTTGTACAGCATTAGTAGCAGCCCCTTTTCTTAAATTATCTGCCACAACCCATAAATTTAAACCATTTTGGACACTAAAATCTCGTCTAATTCTACCGAACAAAAACCTCATCATTGCCATTTGCTTTACTTGCCAAAGGATAATAATTCTTTTCTGGATTATCAACTACCACAATATTTTTAGAATTTTCTAAAAGTAAATGTACATCATAAACATCAAAATCCTTTTCCAAGGTCACATTAATAGATTCACCATGGCAATTAGCAACAGGAACCCTAACACAAGTTGCAGTAATTTTTAAGTCGGGACGATGTAAAATCTTTTTTGTTTCTTCTATCATTTTATATTCTTCTTTTGTATAGCCATGTTCCATAAAAACATCAATATGGGGAATACAATTATTATAAATAGAACAAGGGAATTTCTTTAAATCTTTTCCACTTGCCTTGCTTTCTAAATCCTCAATGCCAGACCTACCAGCACCTGAAACGGCTTGATAGGTAGAATACACAATTCGTTCAATATGATATTTTATATCAATTGTTTTTAAAGGAAGCATAGCTTGAATGGTAGAACAATTAGGATTAGCAATAATGCCATTATGTAATAAAATATCTTCTGGATTCACTTCTGGAACAACTAAAGGAACATCAGGATGCATACGAAAGTAACTGCTATTATCAATAACAATACAGCCCTTTGAAACAGCAATTGGGGCATATTCTTGAGAAATACTGCCACCAGCACAGAAGATAGCATAATCAAAAGAGGTATTAAATGAATCTTTTGTTAATTCTTGTAGGATATAATTTTGGTTTAAAAATTTTATTTTACTACCTGCAGATTTTTTCGAAGAAAATAGTGTATAAGTAATATGAGGAAAAGCTTTTTCTTCTAATACTCGTAAAACGGTTCTTCCTACTAAACCGACTAGCGCCAACAATGGCAACTTTGTAATTTGATCCCATGGAAAAGACCTCCTAAAAACAATAAAATTATTTATAAAATATGCGAAATTTATTGAAATTGTTACATAAGAAAAGACAAGCTATTTGCCAAAATCTTAAAAAACAATTAAATTTTCCAAAAAACATTGCATAAAATTTACAATAATAGTATAATAAAAAAAGAAGCATAATAAAATTAAGAAAAGAAACCAAAAAAGGAAGGTAAAAAAATGGATTATTTATATATACTAAGAGAAGCACTTGTATGGACCATAACAATATTTTGGCTATACCAAATCATGGTAAGTTTATGCTCATTAGTAAAAATCAAAGACAAACCATTAAGAACAAACAAAGACCACAAATTTATGGCAATCATACCAGCGCACAACGAAGAAGCAGTCGTTGGAAACTTAGTAGAAAGTCTAAAAAAACAAAACTATAATAAAGAACTATATGACATCTATGTAATAGCAGACAACTGTACAGACAACACAGCAAAAGTAGCAAAAGAAGCTGGAGCCATTGTATACGAAAGATTTAATAATACTGAAAAAACCAAAGGTTATGCCTTAGACTGGTTTTTACAACAAAAAATCGAAGAAAATGCTTCTTATGATGCCTTTTTTGTATTTGATGCTGACAACATTGTAGACAGAAACTTTATCAAAAACATGAATAAAAAACTATGCCAAGGAGAAGACGTCGTACAAGGATATAGAGACATCAAGAATCCAACAGACAGTTGGATAACAGCAGGATATGCTATCTTTTACTGGACTATGCACAGATTTTATCACTTAGCAAGATACAACTTAGGATTATCACCATTATTAAATGGAACAGGCTTTATGGTAAGATTTGATGTTATCAAGCCAGAAGGAGGACTAAAAACAGTAACCTTAACAGAAGACATCGAATTTTCCTTAAAAAGAATTATCAGAGGAAAAAGACTTGGTTGGGCAACAGATGCTATTGTCTATGACGAGCAACCAGTAGGGTTTAAGCAAAGTTGGTCACAAAGAAGCAGATGGACAGTAGGTCATATGCAATGTATTAAAGAATATACCAAGCAACTAGCAGTTGCTGCTAAAGAAAATAAAACCATGATGAACTTTGATGGCTTCTTATATATTATAGGAAGTATACCAATGTTTATTGTAACTTTAATCTTACTTGCAACAAACTTTTTAATGTATGCTGGAAATGGAATGACAGAAATGGAATTAGTAATAAACATCTTAAGATATTTAGTGCCAACATTTCTTTTACCAATTGGAACAGCAGTAATTGTAATGCTGTTAGATAGAAGACCAATTAAACCAATGCTAAAAGGATTAGCATGTTATCCACTATTTATGGGATCATGGTTACTAATCAATTTTAAATGTCTATTTAAAAGAGAAACAACATGGGAAAAAATCGAACATGTAAGAAATATTAAAATTGGTGGAGACGTAGAAGAAGAGCAATCAGTACACATTTTAGAAAAAGTTTAAAAAAATATAAAAAAAGCTTGCATTTCTACCAAAAATTGGGTATAATAAAGCAAGAAACATAAAAAACTAGCAAGAGTGGGAACCAATCCCACTCTTGATTGCTTAAAAAGGGAGGAAAAATGGCAAGTATTGAAGAAAGAGTAGAAAATCTACTAAAGCCAACCATAGAAAAAATAGGATATGAACTTTATGACGTAGAATATGCCAAAGAAGGGAAAAACTTTTTTTTACGAATCTTTATTGATAAACAAGAAGGAATTGACTTAACTGATTGTGAAAAAGTAAATGAAGCCATAAATGATATCTTAGATGATGCTGACTATATAAAAGAGCAATACTTTTTAGAAGTATCATCACCTGGCATTGAAAGAGTCTTAAAAAAAGATAGGCATTTAGAGCAAAATAAGGGCAAAGAAATTCAAATCAAATTATTTCAAAAAGACGAAGGAGCAAAAAAAGAATACCAAGGGATATTAAAAGATTTTAAAGAAACAACCGTAACTATTAGTCTTACAGACGAAGAGCGGTAAAATAATAGAAGAAAAAGAAATAGAACGTAAAAACATAGCACAAATAAAAACAATATATCATTGGTAAGAAAAAGGGAGGAATTAGAAAAAATGAAGAAAGAAGCAATTGATAATAAAGAACTAATTTTAGCATTGGAGGAATTAGAAAAAGAAAAAGGAATAAAAAAGGATTACTTATTAGAATCCATTGAAACAGCGTTAGTAACTGCTTACAAAAGAAACTTTGATTCCTTAGAAAACGTAAAAGTACAAATGGATCAAAAAACAGGAGCAACCCATGTGTATTCTTTAAAAGAAGTAGTAAAAAGAGTAATGGATAAAGAAACACAAATAAACTTAAAAGAAGCACAAAAAATTAATCCAGACTTTAAAGAAGGAGACATGGTAGAAACAGAAATTGTACCAAGAGATTTTGGTAGAATTGCAGCACAAACAGCAAAACAAGTAATTATTCAAAAATTAAGAGAAGCAGAAAGAGAAATAATTTACACAGAATTCAATGACAGAAAAGGAGAAATCGTATCAGGATTAATTCAAAAAGCCGATAGAAGTATTGTAGTAATGGACTTAGGAAAATTAGAAGGAGTTATGCCAGCAAAAGAGCAAATTCCAACCGAAAACTACCGTGTAAATGACAAAATAAAAGGTTATGTGCTAGATGTAGAAAAAGGAGCAAAAGGTACTCCACAAGTAATTGTATCCAGAAGTCATCCAGACTTTGTAAGAAAATTATTAGAATTTGAAATACCAGAAATCTATGAAGGAGTTATCGAGATAAAAAGTGTATCAAGAGATCCTGGCTATAGAAGCAAAGTAGCTGTTTACTCACCAGATCCAAACATTGACCCAGTAGGTTCTTGTGTTGGACAAAAAGGAGTTAGAATCCAAAATGTAATTAATGAACTAAATGGGGAAAAAATCGATGTCATAGAATGGAATGAAGACCCATCTATCTATATTGCATCAGCCTTATTACCAGCAAAAATCTTAGCAGCAGACATCAAAGAAGAAGAAAAATTTGCACAAGTAATCGTGCCAGACGATCAATTATCTTTAGCAATTGGAAAATCTGGTCAAAATGCAAGACTAGCGGCAAGATTAACCAATTGGAAAATTGATATTAAATCTGAAACACAATTTAGACAAATGCTAATGGAAAAACAAGAAATACCAGAGAATACAGAAGAATAAAAAGCAAATAAAACATAATTAAAAGTAACAAACATAAAATAAAAGAAGGACACGTTTGGAAAACTTAAAGCTTTTCCGAAGTAAGAAAGGAAATCGGAATGAAAAAAAATATGCCACAAAGAACCTGTATGGGCTGTAATACGAAAAAAGATAAAAAAGAACTAATTCGTATTGTAAAAAACAAAGAAAACCAAATAAGTGTTGACAAAACAGGAAAACAAGAAGGTAGAGGAGCTTATATTTGCCATAACATAAAATGCTTTGAAAAAGTAACCAAATCAAAACGATTAGAAAAAGCATTAGAAACAAAAATAACAGAAGAAATTTATGAAGATTTAAGAGGTGTCATTCTTGAAAAATAAAATATTAGGTTTAATTGGATTAGCGACAAGAGCAGGAGGAATTTGCTTTGGGGCAGATAGCGTAGAGCAGGAAATGAAAAAGAAAAAGGTAAAATTAATTATCGTAGCAACAGATGCATCAAACAGAACCAAAGAAAAATTTCAAACATTAAGTGAACAAAATCAGGTGCCAATTATAATAGAGGGGGAAATCGAAATTTTAAGTAAAGCAATAGGAAAATCCAATAAAGCAATTATTGGAATAAAAAATGAAAACATAGCAAAAGAAGTAATGAAAATAAAAAATGGGGGTGAACATATTGGGTAAGGTTAAAATACATGAAATAGCAAAAAAAATAGGCTTAACCAGTAAAGAAGTGTTAGAGGTAGCAAACAAATTAAAAATAGACGCAAAAAGTCATATGAGTGGTGTAACAGAGGAAGAAGCAAAGCAAATTGAAAATATGCTAACAAAAAAAGCACCAAAAAAGGAAGAAAAGAAAAAAGAAAAAGCACCAGTTATTATTAGAAGAGAAGTAATTATCAACAATGAAGAAGAGCAAGAAGAAAAGAAAAAAGAAGTAGTAAAAAAAGAAGAAAAAGGTTTTGTAGAAAGAAAGCAAAACAAAGATTATAATATTGTCTATCGTAATAAGCCAAATAAACCAATGACAGTTAGTGAATTATTTGGTCTTAAAAAAGAGGAACCAAAACAAGAAGAGCAAATAAAAGAAGAAGTAATACAAGAGCCAAAAGAAGTTGCAAAAGAAGAAAAGCCAGAACAAGAAAAGAAGCCAATACCAGAAACAATTGAAAAACCAGAAGTAAAACAACAACAGCAACAACCAAGCAATAACCAAAAAAATAGAACAATGACAAACGAAAGACCACAATATCAAAACAAAGACAATAGAAATAATAATTATCATAACAACCAAAATAACTATAACAATAACAGAAACAGAAATCAAAATGGTTCTAATAATAATAATTTTAGGAATAATAATTTTAATAGAAACCATAATAATGATAACCGAGGTCAATACAACAATAATAATAACAATAACAATCGTTTTAACAACAATCGAAACAACAATGATAGATTTGGAAAAAGACCATTAGACGAAAAAGGAATTGAAAAAAATATCAAAAACATCATGTCTGTAGAAACTGGTGAAAAAGAAAATGTAAGAGAATATAACAGAGGGCAAGACAAACAAAGAAACAATCGTTATGACGAAAATAAAAACAAAAAAAATAAAACAAGAAGAAATAGCAATGAAGGTAACTTTGACGAAGGAAAATTAAAAACGTTAAAACAAGCAAACCGTTTATCTAATATGTTTGATGAACAAGATGGAGGAATGCTAGACTACTATGACTTAACAACAGAGCGTGGAAGAAGAGGAAAAAGAAGAGGAAATAAAAATCAAGAAGAAAGAACCAAGCAAAAAATCTTCCAACTAACAGAAATTGAAATCCCAGAAAGCATTACAGTAAAGGACTTTGCTGCTGAAATGAAAAAAACAACAGCAGAAGTTATCAAAAAATTATTAGGCTATGGAATCATGGCATCTATTAACAATGAAGTAGACTTTGATACAGCATTTTTAATAGCACAAGAATTTGGTATCAATGCTACCAAAAAAGAAACGGTAACAGAAGAAGACATCTTATTTGACGATTCTATTGATAAAGAAGAAGAACTAGAAACAAGACCACCAGTTATTGTTGTTATGGGACATGTAGACCATGGAAAAACATCTCTATTAGATGCTGTTAGAAAAACTAATGTAATTGAAGGAGAAGCAGGAGGAATTACCCAAGCAATTGGTGCGTATAAAGTAAGAGTAAAAGATAGAGAAATTACCTTTTTAGATACACCGGGACATGAGGCATTTACAGCTATGAGAGCAAGAGGGGCGCAAGTAACCGACATTGCGATTTTAGTAGTAGCAGCAAATGATGGGGTAAAACCACAAACAGTAGAAGCAATCAACCATGCAAAGTCAGCTGAAATTCCAATTATTGTAGCTGTTAATAAAATGGATTTACCAGATGCCAATATCGATAAAGTAAAACAAGAATTAATGGCATATGAATTAGTACCAGAAGAATGGGGAGGAGATACCATCTTTGTCCCAATCTCTGCTAAGAAAAACGAAAATATCGATCAATTATTAGAAATGGTATTATTAGAAGCCGATGTATTAGAACTAAAAGCAAATCCTAATAAACAAGCAAAAGGAACAGTAATTGAAGCAAGACTAGACAAAGCAAAAGGTGCAATAGCTACTATGTTAGTACAAAGAGGAACCCTAGATGTAGGAGATACCATCGTAGTAGGATCTTCTATTGGTAGAATTAGAGCTATGAAAGACGATAAAGGAAAAAGCGTAAAGATGGCAGGACCATCAACTCCAGTAGAAATCATGGGATTAACCGAAGTGCCATCAGCAGGAGATACTTTCTATGAAGTAAAAAATGAAAAAATGGCAAAACACTTAATTGAAAAAAGAAAAACACAAGAAAGAGAAAAAGCAATAAATAGCAATACAAAAGTAACCCTAGACAACTTATTTAGTCAAATGGAAGAAGGAAAACTAAAAGTACTAAATCTAATTGTCAAAGCAGATGTACAAGGTTCTGTAGAAGCGGTAAAACAATCATTAGAAAAACTAGAAAACGAAGAAGTAAGAGTAAAAGTAGTGCATGCTGGAGCAGGAGCCGTTAACCAAACTGACGTAACCTTAGCTAAAGTATCAAATGCCATAATCATTGCCTTTAATGTAAGACCAGACAACATGGCAAAAGAAATGGCAGAAAAAGAAGAAGTAGAAATTAAACAATATTCTATTATTTATCAAGCCATTGAAGATGTAGAAGCAGCTATGAAAGGCATGCTAGACCCAGAATTTGAAGAAAAAGTAATAGGAAATGTAGAAGTAAGGCAAACCTTCAAAATATCAAATGTTGGAACCATTGCAGGTGCCTATGTTCTTTCTGGTAAAGTAGAAAGAAATGCAGGAGTTAGAGTAATTCGTGAAAACGTAGTCATTCACGATGGTCATCTATCAACCTTAAAAAGATTTAAAGACGAAGTAAAAGAAGTTGGAAAAGGCTTTGAATGTGGTATCCAAATTGAGAATTATAATGACATCAAGGAAGGAGACATGATTGAGGTATATATCATGGAAGAAATTAAAAGATAGGGATTAGGGGACGTTCCTTAAATCCCCACTCTAGGGACAAGGGGACAGTCCTTAGACTATCACCATAAAAATAATAAATTAAAATAAAAGTTTATCGTTCAAGCTAATTTTCATAGAAATTCTAAATTCATAATATGGCACCCTTCCATGTCAAGCATGAACACTTTCCATGTTATGAATTAAGAATTTCTAATTCAATTACTTTCAATCAAAACTTTTATTTTGCTTTATTATTTTTATAATAAATAGCGAATAAAGGACTGTCCCCTAGTCCCTAAAATAGGGATTTAAGGAACGTCCCCAAATCCCCGTCCCCAAATCCCTAAAGAGGAGGAAAAACAAATGCCAGAAAACCAAACTAGACTAGGTCGTATTGAAGAGGAGTATAGAAAAGAACTTAGCCAGATTATTGGTTATGAATTAAAAAATCCTAATGTAACGGGATTAATTAGTGTAACGAAAGTAAAGGTTACTAATGATTTGAAATTTGCTAAAGTGTATGTTAGTATTTTAAATGCAAAGAATATAAAAGAAACGATAGCTGGACTGAAAAAATCCTCTGGCTTTATTAGAAGTGAATTAGCAAGACGTGTAAATTTAAGAAATACACCAGAACTTATTTTTGAGTTAGATGATTCTTTGGAATATGGAGCAAGAATTGATAGTATTTTGAAAGATATTATGCCAAAAAAGGAAGACTAAGTCAAATTAAAATAAAAAAGAGAGGAAAGAAAAAATGACTTTAGATGAAATTTTAAGAGAAATAAAACAAGCCGAAACCATAGTGATTTTAACTCATGAGTCGCCAGATGGAGATGCCATAGGGAGTAGTTTAGCGGTAAAATTTATGTTAGAAGAACTAGGGAAAAAAGCAGATGTTATTATTCCAGAATATCCAAGATGTTTTAATTTTCTACCTGGAATAGAAGAAATTAAAGAAGATACTTCTGTTTCCCAATATGATTTGGCAATCTCAGTAGACTGTGCTAATTTTAAAAGATTGGCTAAAAACGAGTATTTTGAAAATGCCAAAAAAACCATCGTCATTGATCATCATGGAAGTAATAACATGTACCGGAGATTTAAACTATGTAAATCCGGTATCACCAGCATGTTGTGAGATTTTAGTAGGAATAACAGAATATTTTGAAATTTCTATAACAAAAAAAATGGGAACTTGTATTATGACAGGAATAATAACAGATACAGGGGGCTTTCGTTACATGGGAATTACACCAGATACTTTTGAATATACAGCAGATTTACTTCGCTTGGGTGTGGATGTTCCAGAAATCTATAAAAAAACGATGGGAACTAAAACAAAAGCAAATTTCGAATTGACGAAAAGAATAATTGATAGGATGGAACTGTTAGAAGATGGAAAAGTAGCATTTTCCTACATGAATACAAGTGATGAACAAGAAGTAAAAGCAGAACCACGGTGACCATGAAGGATTAGTTAATATTGGGAAAGATATAGAAGGTGTTTTAGTCTCTGTGTTTATTAGACAAAAAGACGACGAAGAAGCCTATAAAGTATCATTGCGTTCTGAAGATGGAATTAATGTCTCTGACATATGCTTGCTTTTTGGTGGCGGTGGTCATGCAAGAGCAGCAGGAGCTTTAATTCAAGGAAGTAAAGAACAAGTTAAAGAAAAATTAATGAAAGAAATAAAAAAATGGATGGAATAATAATTATTAATAAACCTCAAAATTGTACTTCACATGATATCGTACATAAAGCAAAAAAAATAACGGGCAAAAAAGTGGGACATACAGGAACACTAGATCCAATGGCAACAGGTGTGTTGCCATTATTAATAGGAAAAGGAACTTTATGTTCTAAGTACTTAATCGAACATGATAAAATTTATGAAGTACAGGTAACACTTGGTATAAAAACAGACACAGCAGACATAGAAGGTAAAATATTAGAAGAAAAAGAAGTAGAAAAAAGCATTTTTAATTCCCAAAAGATAGAAGAAGTATTAAAAACTTTTTTAGGAAAACAACAGCAAACGCCACCTATTTATTCTGCTATTAAAGTTAAAGGAAAAAAATTATATGAATATGCCAGACAAGGAAAAACAGTAGAAATTCAACCAAGAGAAATTGAAATTTATGAAATAAAACTGCTAAAAATGAATGAAAAAGATAAGCAAATTGAATTTCAAGTGCATTGCTCAAAAGGTACCTATATGAGAAGCTTGTGTGAAGATATCGCAAAAAAATTAGGTACCATTCGGTATGATGTCTGCGTTAAACCGAACACAAGTAGGAAAATTTTCACTAGACCAAGCAATAACAATTAAACAATTAGAAAAACAGCAAGAAAACATCTCTTTTCTCACCATAGAAGAATTATTTCAAGAAAGACAAGCACTAGAACTTGAACCGAAAAGATTACAGCCTTTTATCAATGGTGTGAAATTAACTTTTAAAAAGCCAAATGGTGTGTATCGTATTTATTGCCAAAATCAATTTGTTGGTATAGGCGTACTAGAAAATGAGTTTTTGAAAAGAGACATTGTTCTTAACTAATTTACAATAAAGCCAAAATAATAAATAAATTAAAAAGGAATAAAACAAAATCACCCTCATATACTTAGAAAAAGAAAAGAAGGTGATTTTTTTGTATTACATACAAGAAGCTGACAAGCTTAAAGCCATAGAAAAACTGTTCAACATTATAAAAATAGAAGGGGAAAAAATCATACTACCAATTACAAAAAAGGAAGTATTAGAAGGAAAGAAAGCAGAAAAACTAGCTAAAAAAACCAGAAAAATATTTTCTAAAACCATCAGCAAAAAAGTTATTATAAGTAGCTATATACGGAAGCCAAGAGCAATACATGAACTTATTATATCCTTGTGATTTAGACATCATAAAAGGAAAATGGTTATTTCAAGTACTTAGCGTAAAATCTTTAGACTATCTATTAGAAAAAAAGAAAATGAAAAAAGAAGAAACCAAAATCGCTATTCTAGTAAATGATTTAACAGAAAATATAATAGGAAGCCTAAGGCAAATTGCCAAGCAATACAAAATGGTAAGCATCATTACTAACCATCGAGAGAAATTTAAAAAACTAGAAAAGCAAATTTTAGAAGAAGATGGTATTATGATAACAATAGGAAACAACAAAAAGAAAGGACTTTCCAAAGCAGAACTAATATTAAATGTCGACTTTCCAACCGAATTAATCAATCAATATACTAGATCGGAAGAGCACACGTCTGAACTCCAGTCACAATGCCTCATC
>CAMSQT010000016.1 GCA_947062645.1 uncultured Clostridium sp.
GATGAGGCATTGTGACTGGAGTTCAGACGTGTGCTCTTCCGATCTAATAGAATGATGAAAATTCCTAACATTATGCATGATTCTGTTCCTATTGGAAAAGATGATAGTGAAAATGTGGAGGTTCAAAAATTTGGAGAACCTGTTGTCCCAGATTATGAAGTTCCTTTCCATGGCGAAATTTTAGAAGCTTTGGATGGGCTTGATTTAGATAGTGCCAGACGTGTTTCTGGAAATGGTTTTTACTATTTAATGGGGGATGTTGCAAGACTTCATTCTGCTGTTTTAACTTATGCAAGGGATTTTATGATTAATAAAGGGTTTACTTATTGCATTCCACCATTTATGATTCGTTCTGACGTTGTGACTGGTGTTATGAGTTTTGAAGAAATGGATGCTATGATGTACAAAATTGAAGGCGAAGATTTATACTTAATTGGGACAAGCGAACATTCTATGATTGGTAAATTTAAAGACCAAATCTTAAAAAAAGAAGACATGCCATATACTATGACCTCTTACTCTCCATGTTTTAGAAAAGAAAAGGGCGCTCATGGTATGGAAGAGCGTGGTGTTTATAGAATCCATCAATTTGAAAAACAAGAAATGATTGTTGTTTGTGAACCAGAACAATCTTGGGAATGGTATGACAAAATGTGGTCATATACGGTAGAATTCTTTAGAAGCATGAACATTCCTGTTAGAACTTTAGAATGTTGTAGTGGAGACTTAGCAGACTTAAAAGCAAAATCTTGCGACGTAGAAGCTTGGAGTCCAAGACAACAAAAGTATTTCGAGGTAGGAAGTTGTTCTAACCTAACAGATGCACAATCTCGTAGACTTGGCATTCGTATCAAAGGAGAAAATGGAAATTACTTTGCTCATACTTTAAATAATACTGTTGTTGCTCCTCCTCGTATGTTAATTTCAATTATGGAAAATAACTATCAACCAGATGGCAGTGTAATAATTCCAGAGGTTTTAAGACCTTATATGGGTGGATTAGAAAAAATTACTGTAAAATAACGAGTTAGAGAAATGAGAATACTAGTATGAACGAATCTATACAATCTATTTGTGAAAACTATGAATTAGAAGTTTTATTTTATAATACCACTAATGGTATAGAGGAATTTTCTACTTTATTTGATATTGCTAATAAGAAATTAGTTTATGGTAAAAGTTCCTTTCTAGATACATATTGCACCATTGAAAGTGTATCTACACCACAAGGAAATTTTCGAATTATAAAGTCACCTAGCGAAAAACTTTTAAAATATAAATCAAGTTCTTTTCCTTCTTCTTATATTACGTTAGAACTTAATAATGTATGCTTAAATAATCCCTCTTTATTACAAGAAGGAAAGAACTTGTTTATAAAATATCAAACTATTGCAAGAGTAATTCCCTATGTGCAATTAGAAAAACATCTCTCAACTGCTCTATCTATAATTCATCAATACATTGCAACTGGAAAATTAAATATAAATAAACTTCAAAATTTAATTAATAAATTGCAAAATACTTATTATGAATTTGCTCCTCGCTCTCTTGCTCTATTACTTAATTTTATACAAAACCCAAAAAGCTGTGACATAGCAAATTTGTGTGATAACATAACTAAATCTATTAATAATATTCACAAAATTATAGAATTTAAGTCTGCAGACTTATACCCCAAAATGGAAAACAGGAGTGAAAAATAAATGTTAATTAAAAACCCTAAATTTGAAATATCAGCTGTTCGCCCTAGCCAATATCCTTCAAACGGCTTGCCTGAAATTGTTTTGGTTCGGAAAGTCTAATGTGGGAAAGTCTAGTTTTGTAAATACTATGATTAACCGAAAAAAATTAGCTAGAACTAGCAGTGAACCCCGGTAAAACTCGCCAAATTAATTTTTATAATATGGATGATACTTTTTATTTTGTTGATTTACCTGGTTATGGTTTTAGTAAAATGTCTAAAAAGGAACAAGAACAGGTTGGAAAGTTTATTGAAGAATATTTGTTCCATCGAAAAGAAATTGCTTTAATTGTTTTTTTGGTGGATATTAGGCATAGCCCTACTGAAAATGATAGGCTTATGTACAATTACATGATTTCGTCTGGACTTCCTTGTTTGATTTTAGCAAATAAGGCGGATAAGATTGCTAAAACTAAGGTGGACGATGCTGTTATTTCTTTGCAAAAACAACTTAATCCTCTTCGGTGATATTATGACTTTACCTTTTTCTTCTGAAAGAAGGATATATGAGGAGGCTGTTTGGGATTTTATTGATATGTTTATTTGTTAATTATTAAATGAGATGCTTTTTAGCATCTCACTTTTTTCTGTACAAATTACCTGGTTAAAAATTACCTTTTCAATTAGCAACAACATTTACATTTGCACTTTTTTTCTTTTTTGCAATTACAAAGCATTAAAATTATTGTCAAGATTAACAATAGTCCTAATATTACTGCTAATACAATAATTGCTGGTAACGCTACTAAAATAACTGCTGCTAAAGCTGCACCTATTAATAAACCAATAACAAAAGCAAATGCTGTTAATAATATAATTGCTATAATGCCTAAACAATTTCTTTTTTTAGCACATTTTTCTTGTCTATTGTCGTAGCAATAAATTGTTTCTTGTGGCTCCATTTAAAAGTCACCTCCAATACAAGTACCTTGTTTGATACTATATTGTATTATATGTCGTTTTTTGTCGTTTGGTTACTTCTCAAAAATCTGATGTTATCTTTTTGATTTTTCTAATAAAACAAAAAATAATTGACTTTATGTTAATATTATTATATAATATATTAGACACTTTATAATCAGTAAACTGACTAAGCTATTTAGTCAACAAACAACAGGAGGTAACCATATGAAAAACTGCAACTGTAATTATAAGGATTCTTGTACCTGTCCACGTCCTGAGGACTGTGCAATTAGCAATATAATTGCTAATACCCAACCAGGCTTTGAAGAAGATGCTGTCTATACCGAAGATTTATTAAAAGATAGAGAAACATCCAGAAAACGGCATCACAACGATGTAAGGGCAAAAGAAAAAAGTCTTAAATCTGCTAATATTTTATCTTCAAAAGCTGATAGACTGCCGGCAAAAGCTCCAAGCGAAGAAGTTCTTAAAGCTAACACACGAGCTTGTAAAGCCCTAAAAAAAAGCGACCGGTTTAGGAAACAAAATATGTTACAGGAACAAAAAAAACACCTTACAGAAAATGCAGGTAAAAAGTTTTGGGAGAGGCTATGCCTCTCCTTTTTCTATTTTCTTTGTAATTGCCTTCAATGCTTTTGGACGTGGCAATATCACCACATGTCCGGCAACTTTGGCACTTTAATTTAAAATCAACACCAACTCTCGTAATTTCCCATAGCTTGCTACCACAAGGATGTTGTTTTTTGGTTCTTACAATATCTCCAATATTATATTCCAAGCTACTCCCCCCTGTTTACCTTGATTTTCTAAAAAGTCTATTTGTCTAAATTTTGAATTGCTTTTTCAAATCTTTTTGCCATTCTGTCTTTTCCTAAAATTTGCATAATTTCGTACATATCAGGTGTATTCGTTCTTGCTGTTAAGGCTACTCTTAATACGGTACTTACATCTCCAACATGAGCTTTGTATTGATCCGGATTTGCCTTAAATTCTTTTACTTCTTTAGCATATCCCATTTCTCCTGCTAAATCCTTAATATTATCAAACCAAGCTTGTTTGTCATTTTCAACATCATAATACTTTTCTAAAAACAAGGTCAATATTTTTTTGATTTCTTGCTTTTGATTAATTGCTTGATATGGATATTCTTGTGAAGTTTGATAAAATTTTTCATCATACATATATTCTATGTTTTCCTTCACTTCTGCCCATTTTGAAATATCTTTTCTTGGTTTTTTATTTCCTCTTTCGATGCCAAATACTTTTAAGGCATATTCTTTATCTTCCAACATTTTAGCTAATTCTTCATCATGTCTTTTAGCCCAGAAAAAAGCCTCTTCATATACTTTTTCGGCTGTCATTCTTGAAATAACAGTTTTTCCTACATCTAGTAATTTTACCATATCAAATAACGCACCACTAACACTCATTTTGTTTAATTGCAATTCAAATTCATCCATTTTTTTGTCTGGGTTGGCTCTTCTCCAGTTTTCAAAGTTAGAATTGGCAATATTTAATAAATATTCCTTTACAGCCTCTTCTGGTATTCCTTCTTCTTCATAATAGCTAACTGCTGCTTCGGCATCTTTTCTTTTACTTAATTTTCTTTTATTACCATTATCATTTTTCATAATTGGTGCAATATGTGCATATTTAGGTGCTTTAAAACCTAATTCATGGAACAATTGCAAATGCAATGGAATGGAAGATAACCATTCGTCTCCACGAATAACATGTGTGGTTCTCATTAAATGGTCGTCAACTGCGTGTGCAAAGTGATAGGTTGGCAAGCCATCTGCTTTAATAATGACAATGTCTTGATCATTTTCTGGAAAGTCTACATTCCCTTTAATGACATCGTGGTGTTTTATCTTTCTATCTTCTCTTCCGAGGGGATTTAAAACGAACAATGTAGCTTTCTCCATTTTTTATTTTTTCTGCCATTTCTTCTACTGTATGATTTCTACATTTTGCCCATACGCCATAATAGCCAGGTCTTATTTTAGCAACTTCTTGCTTGTTTCTTATTTCTTCTACTTCTTCTGGTGTGCAAAAACATGGATAGGCCTTTCCTTGCTCTATCAAGTATTTGGCATAGGCTTGGTAGATTTCTTTTCTTAAGGATTGCTTATATGGCCCATAGTTTCCTTTTTCTTCATTTTCGTTTGTCATTCCTTCGTCTGGTTCTATTACAAAATCATTTAAAGCATTTACAATTCCGGTAATTCCATTTTCTACTTCTCTTTTTTGATCGGTGTCTTCAATTCTTAAGAAAAATACTCCTTCTGTTTGTTTAGTTAGTTTTCTTGCAATTAAAGATTGATATAATCCTCCTATATGTACAAACCCGTGTTGGGCTTGGGGCAAATCTCGTTACAATTGCACCTTCTTTTAAGTTTCTTTCTGGATATTTTTCTTCGTAATATGATATTTCCTTTGCATTTGGAAATATTAAATTGGCTAAATCTTTGTAATCCATCTTTCTACACCTCCATAATAATTGGTATAATCATAGGGTTTCTTTTGGTCTTCATAAAAATATAATCTCTTAAATTTTCTCTTGTTGTTGACTTAATAGTTGTCCAATCTGTAATCCCTCTTTCCTCGCATTTCTTAATTTCATGCCTTACTACAGATTTTACATCATCCATTAAATTCTCAGATTCTCTTACATATACAAATCCTCTTGAAATAACATCTGGTCCTGCCACCACTTCTCCGGTTGAAGAATCCATTGTTAAAACAATTACGATTAATCCGTCTTGTGATAGATGTTGTCTATCTCTTAAAACAATACTTCCTACATCGCCAACACCTAAACCGTCTACTAATACTCTACCACTTGGAACAGAAGTTGTTAACTCGGCTTGCTCGTTGTTAATTTCTAATACTCTACCATTTGACATCATAATGATGTTATCTTTGTCAATTCCCATGCTTTGAGCGGTTTCACTATGGGCAATTAGTTGTCTATATTCTCCATGGACTGGTATGAAATATTTTGGTCTTGTTAGTGCTAAAATTAGTTTTTGCTCTTCTTGACAAGCATGTCCTGAAACATGTATGGTTTCCAAAGAACTGTATACCACTTCTGCCCCAATTTGCATTAAGTCGTCAATTACTTTGGATACAAATTTTTCGTTTCCTGGTATTGGTGTTGCTGAAATGATAACTAAATCGTTTTGTGTTATTTTTACTTTTCTATGGTCTCCTGCTGCCATTCTTGTTAAGGCTGACATTGGCTCTCCTTGGCTTCCTGTGGTAATAATTACTAATTGTTCGTCAGTATAACTATTTATCATGTCAATGTCAATAAAAATGTTGTCTGGACATTCGATATATCCCAACTCTTTTGCTGTTTCTATCATGTTTATCATGCTTCTACCACATACAGCAATTTTTCGATTATATTTTATTGCTGAATTTACAATTTGTTGTACTATATGCACATTAGAAGCAAATGTTGCTACTACAATTCTTTTGGTACAATGTAAAAATAATTTGTCAAAAACTTCTCCAATGGAACTTTCTGACATCGTAAATCCTTTTCTTTCAGCATTGGTACTGTCCGCCATTAAAGCTAATATTCCTTGATTTCCAAGTTCTGCAATTCTTCCAAAATCCATGATTTTTCCATCGATTGGTGTATAGTCTACTTTAAAATCTCCTGTGTGTAATATGGTTCCTGCTGGTGTCGTGATAGCTAGCATAACAGAGTCTGGAATACTATGCGAACTTCTTATAAATTCTACTTTAAAGTTTTTTCCAAACTGGATGGTTTGTCCTTGCATTACCTCTGTTAATTTTGTGCTTCTTAGTAGTTTATGCTCTTCTAATTTATTTCTAATAAGTCCACAGGCAAGTCTTGGTGCAAAAATTGGTATGTTAATTTTCTTTAATAAATATGGCACACTTCCTATGTGGTCTTCGTGTCCATGGGTTATGACTAAGCCTTTGATTTTATCTACATTTTTTTCTAGGTAAGTAATGTCTGGTATTACTAAGTCAATTCCTAACATATCATCCTCTGGAAAAGATAGTCCACAGTCTACTACGATAATTTCGTTTGCGTATTCAAAAACAGTAATGTTTTTTCCTACTTCATGTAATCCCCCTAATGGAATGATTTTTAATTTTCCTGCTTTAAATATACTGTTACTAGTTTGATTTATTCGATTGGTTCTGGTTGTTCTAGGTGTTCTGCTAGTTGTTGTTCTTGTCCTTGTTCTCGTTCTGGTTGTCAATTTTGAAGCATTTTCCACATTCTCTTCTTTCTTAGTGGAAACTTCACTTTCTTTTTTGATTCTTTCTACCTTGTTTTTGTGATAAGGTCTTGTTTGCTTGGTTGTTCTTCTTGTTGTTCTTGCAGGCCTTCCTTCTTGTGTGGTTTTGCTTGTTCTAGTTGTTCTTTCCCTTTTTTCGTAATTTCTCTTTGGCGTATTTGCTGTTTTTTCTTCTGCCATTGTTTTTTTACCTCTTTTCTTTTTTGTTTTTGATTTTATTAAAAATAAGAAACATAAATATTTTTTTCGTATGTAATTAAGACAAAGTTTAAGCCCCCTATGGTATTCTTGTTTTTTACACATAGGTTTTTAACTTTTATAAATCCGCTCATTTTTATTATTTACTTTATTTTCTCTTTTAATACTTTTTTTACTTAACTAATAAAATCTCATTTTTTAGCAATTTTGTTATTTTTTGCTAATCACCTGGGTTATATTATACTATATTTTTTTATAAAAGTCAAACAAAAGAGCAAGTCTAAAATTCCTATGTAAATATAAAAAGAACCTATCTTTTTTTGATAAGTTCTTTACTTTATTTTAATGATTTTCTCCTCTACCTTCTGGAAGCGCATCTTCATAATCAAATACAATTCTAATTCTTGTAATGGCTCTAATTGCTCTTACAAATTTACTTTGTTTAATTCTTTCCCATAAACTTGGTTTTGCTTCAAAAGTAGTTTCTTCTACATATTGTTGTTCTTGTGTTTCTGTTGTTGTTCCTGTAGTAGTTGTTGTTGTTGCTACTGTTTGTATTGTATTTTCAGTTTCTTCTACTGTGTTTTCGATATTTTGCATTTCTTCGATTGGTGTTGGGATTGATTTTAGAGCATCTGCTATTTCAATTCCAATGTAACTTAATGCTTTTGATCTATCTTCTATTCTTTCCATATCAATTTCAATATGTAAGTTTGTTTCTAAATTGTTAATTCTTGCATTTAACAATTTAACAGCATCTTGATAGTCCTCTTCTTCTGCATCTTTTGCTTTTCCTACTATGGTTAATGCTTCTATCATATCTTCTGTAAATGTAGTTTCTGCTTTTTTTACTTTTTCTTTCCAATCTTTTTCTCTTGTTTCTACTTCTGCTACTTCTAGTAATTCTTTTAAAGTTGAAGCTTGTCCTATGTTTTGCTCTCTTTGACGAATTAATTCTTCAATTTTTTTTGTGTTTTCTTCGAATTGATTGGTTGCAAATTCTACTAATCCATAAGCTGCTTTATATACGCTTGCTGGAAAATTCTTTTTCTTTGGATATTCTATTAAATAAGTTTTTATAGATTCTATTAAATCTTTAAAATAAGAATCGTCTTCTAATTGAACAATTTGCTTCTTACTTTTTGGATTAATTAATTTTTGAATTTTATCTATATTGGATAATATTTTTTCTTCTGTGATAACCATTCTCACATTTACTATGCCTGATTTTGACATTGCAAAAGTACCTCCTTTTATCTTACGCGTGCTTGCTTTTTATCTATTTCTTTTTTTATTATACATTAACTTTCAAAAAACTACAAGTACTTTTTTACAATTTTATTTTATTTTTTTGTTACACAAATATTACAAAATTATTACAAGGTTTTTCTATCTTCGACTTTTGCCTTGTTTATCTTCCCTAATAATATGTAGCTTTTAGTCGATTACTGTTTTTATTTCTTCAAATCTTTTAATTTTTTGTGTTGTTGTTTTAATTAGTTCTTTATCTGTAATTGTAATTTCTCTTATATACTTATAGGCTGGCATGACTTTATTTACTTTTTTGATTTCTTGCCAAATGTTTTCTTTTAAGTTTTCTTCTTCTAACGTCCCAAAAATTTCTTTTGCGGTCTCTTTGTCATATACAATTTTAGCACATATTTTATAATCTCCGTCTTCTTCTGGTTTTCCGTATACAAAACTTTCTTTTATTCCTTCTATTTTATTAATTAAAGTCTCTAGTTCTTCTGGATAAATATTTTTTCCGTTCTTTAATACAATAACAAATTTTTTTCTTCCAGCAATAAAAATATAACCATCTTTATCTATTCTTGCTAAGTCTCCTGTATGTAACCATCCTTCCTCATCAATTGTTTCTTTGGTTGCTTCTTCGTTATCATAATATCCCATCATGATGGATGGCCCTTTGGCTACTAATTCACCAATTCCTTCCTCATTTGGCTCTACAATTTTAACGTCTAAACTTGGAAATGCTTTTCCAATAGAACCTAGTCTTTTATATTTGTCATCCTCTGCTGCAATTACTGGTGAACTTTCTGTTAGTCCATACCCTTGGTACATTGCAACACCTAATTCGTTAAATCCTTTTTCTGCTTCTGGATCTAGTGCCGCCCCTCCTGATACAAATAGGCGTAGTCTTCCGTCCTAAATTGTCATGGATTTCTTTAAATAATTTTCTTCTTATATCAATTCCAATTTTTAATAAAAATTGGCTGATTTTAATTCCTTTTTTTACGGTTTCTAGTTTTCCTTTTTTCTCAATGTTCTTCATAACTCTTTTGTACATACTCTCAAAAAGAATTGGAACTGACACCATAGCTGTTACTCTATATTCTTTGATGTTATCAGCAATGTGCCTAATTCCTTCACAAAAAGCAATGCTTGAGCCTTTTGAAACAGGATAAATAAAACCAGTGGTACATTCAAAGGTATGGTGCAATGGTAAAAAGGATAGAAACACGTCATTTTCATCAACTTTAATAGTAGATGCTATGTCAAATAAATTGGCACATAAATTTTTATGGGATAACATGACCGCTTTTGACATGGCTGTTGTTCCTGAGGTAAATAGCATAACTCCCATTTCTTCTGGATTAATTTTAGCTTCTAAAAATCTTCTATCTCCACCTTTTAATAACTTTTCACCTTTTTTAATTAATTCTTTTTGTGAATAGATACCATTTTCTTCTTTTTCTAAATCCATAGAAATGAAGTATTTAATGTTAGAATTGTTTTTTTCTTTGATTTGGTTCATAATGTTATCATATTTATGAGAATAAAAAATTGCTTCTACACCTGAACGTAAAATTAGATTTTCAATTTCATTATCTGGCAAAGCCTTATCTAATGGAACAACCACTCCTGTTCCTGCAACAGTTGCAAAATAAACCATTCCCCATTCATATCTATTTTCTGAAATGATTGCAATTCTTTTATCTTTTAGTCCCATAGAAATTAGCATGGTTCCTAGACTGTTGATTTCTTCTCTAAATTGCTTGTGTGTAATTTCTTTAAATCTGCCCTCTTCTTCTGTTTTAAATATATACGCTGGTCTGTTACCATAGATTCTTCCTGACTCTTCAAGCATTTCTTTTAAATTTTCATATTTCGGCACTTTATGAATTGGTTTTCTCATTTTACCTTCAACCCTTCTATTACTGTATTTTCAAATTCCTTGAATAATTTCATAATGTCTATTTCTTCTTCTTTTCTTGTTTTATATACTAAACTTGAGCATATTAAAGCATAAATTTCAGAGGCAATGGCTTGTGGATTTCCTTTTTTAATTTGTCCCTTCTCCATTCCTTCTTTTACTATATTTTCAATTTGTTTAATATATTCTAAAATATGTTTTCTACATTTTTGGTGTCTTGCCTCATTTCCCCAAAATTGACTTAGTAAAATAGTAATTAAATCTTCGTATTTTACTACTATTTTAATTTGAATTAAAACAATAGCTTTAATTTTATCAATATAATTGGAAAATTTGGCTGTTTTTATATCAATACTATTTTGTAAAAGCTTGATTCCTTCTTCTACTAAAAAGTTGAAAATTTCCTCTTTGCTAGAAAAATGATAATATAAAGTCCCTTTTGCTACCCCTACGGTTGCTGTTATTTCCTCGATACTAGTTCCGGTCATATCCTTTTTCAGCAAATAACTTCATTGATGTTTCAAATATTTTTCGTTTGGTTTTGTTCATATTCTTAACATCCTTCCTTTTTCTCTTTTTTACCGATTTTATTATATAAGCTTTTGCTTTTTTTTGCAATAGCTTTTTTGATGTTTTTTGGTACGGGGTCAAAAAACATCGCTTATCAATGCTTCCTGGTTAAAATGATACAAATCTTCTTGTTTTATGTGAATTTATATGATATAATGTTGTCGCAATAAAAATTTAAATCTTATAGGAGGGATTAGTATGAATCTTGAAATTTTAAGTTCTGTAGTAACAATAAAAGGACAAATCGAACGGAATGACGAATTAGTCATTGGCACACACAATGATGTTTTCAATGCAAACCAAGTCGTTGCTTGTGCTATTTTGTGTTTGCTTCATTTCACTAGGTCAGTGAAAATATTGCGGACTCGAAACTTTCACATTCTTTCACAATGTGATATTTGTGTCGACGTTGGCGAAGGTGCTTTTGACCATCATCAAGCAGGGTTTCATAAGACCCGAGAAAATGGCATAAAATATGCTAGTGCAGGTTTGGTCTGGGAAAGCTATGGAAGACAGTTAATTACACTATTTTTGGGTAAATATTTTCCAAAAACAAACAATATTGATATTGATGCTATCTTCGAAAGCTTTGATAATTTTTTTATCGTACCCGTTGACTGTGAAAATAATGAAAGAGATGCAACACATTGTTTCAGTTTTATTCCCTATTTTTTACCTTTATGGTTTAACAACAAGCAAACTGATTTTAACAATCGATTTAAAAAAGCTCTTGTAACAACCATAACGGTATTAGAAGAAGCATTAAAAACAACAATTGGTAAGGAACTTGCTAAAACTATGTCTTGCATTCCAGTAATCCCACCCGGAGAATCCTAGTCGGTTCTCCGTTTTCTTATAAAATCAAAAAAATATGTCATCAATTATATAAATTTATAAGCAATGTTTTTTGACCCTGTACCTAAATGTATTACTTATCTGTAGCTCGCTTTCGCTCTCACAGCTAAGGGCATCCCAAAAAACAGCGTTTTCAAAAATCATTTTTTTCACAAATTTCTCTTTACTTTTTTCCTTAACTAATATAAAATAGGTTTAAATTGGATACACTATAAAAGAAAAAATTTTGGAGGAAACAAATGAAAAACAAAAACGAATTAAATTATAAAGACTTAAAAATGACATGTAATGAAAATCTATTCAAATTTGAAACCACCGAAGAATTAGAACCAATTCAAGAAGGAATTGGGCAAGACCGTGGTATCAAAGCTTTAGAATTTGGATTACAAGTAGATGTTAAAGGATATAACCTATATTTGGAAGGACCAAGTGGTGTAGGTAAAACTATGTACACCAAAAATTACTTACAAAAAATTGCACCTAAGAAAAAAACACCTTCTGATTGGTGTTATATCTATAATTTTGATAATCCAAATGAACCAATTGCTATAGAATTACCAGCTGGAAAAGGAAAAGAATTTAAAGAGTCAATGGATGGTTTTATTAAAGAAATCCGAAAAGATATTAAAAAGACCTTTAATAATGACGATTTTGAAAAAGAAAAAGCTTTAATTAAACAAGAATTTGAAGTAAAACGTTCCTCTTTATTGGAAAAACTAAATCAAGATGCTTCCAAATATAATTTCCAAGTAAAAGCTGCACAAAATG
>CAMSQT010000017.1 GCA_947062645.1 uncultured Clostridium sp.
CTGGATTTTTAATTACTACTTTTTGAATTGGTATTTCTAATATTGCTTCTAACAAGGCTTTTAAAATATCTTCGTTTCCTTCTTGGGAAAAAACTCGTTTAAAAACGATGTCACTTGTCAAAGGCAATTTCTTAGGTCGTTTATCTTCCATCTAATTCCTCCTTTATTATAATTGGTTTTTGTCCATTTTGCAATACCTAATTAGTAAATTTTTATATTTTGCAATTATTCCGATTTTTCCTAAGTAAACAGCCTTTCCTCCCTTCTTTATTATTTTCTTATTTGGTTTTTTGGATTTTATTTGATTATAAAATTTTAGAAATTGAATTCATAAACTTTTAAAATAATTCATTGGCAATTTTCAAAAATAATTGCTTAGGCTTTATTAAAACACGAAATGCCGAAAATTGCAATACTTTCCAACGCACTTTCCATCGCAAATTTCGACATTTTTTATGCTATCTTCCCATTTAAACCCGGAACTAATTGTATAAGGACTGTCCCCAAATCCCCATGATGGGGATTTAAGGAACGTCCCTGAATCCCCACATTCTTAATTTTTTATGAATTCTATTTTCCTATTTTTATTTTTGGTGTATAATAATTTAAAAGATAGGAGATAAAAGATATGAAAATATTAAAAAAACTACTAATTATACTACTAATCCTTTTTGTAATTAGCCTAAGCATTATTTTTATGATTGGTTTTGGCTATTACTCTAATACATTAAAAGAAAAGCCCTTAGTAAATCGAGTAGAAGAAGTTACCAGTAAAGAGCATTATACCCCTTTTGAGCAACTACCAAAAAACTATATAGATGCCGTTATTGCAACCGAAGATCATCGCTATTATGACCATGGTGCCATTGATCCAATTGGAATTGCAAGAGCCTTTTATACTAATATTCGTGATGGAGAATTTGACGAAGGTGGTAGTACTATTACACAACAAGTTGCCAAAAATGTTGTCTTTAATCAGGACAAGACTTTGGTTCGAAAATTAGGAGAAATCTTTGCTTCTTATGATTTAGAAAAACATTATAGTAAAGACGAAATCTTTGCTTTATATGTAAATTCCTCTTATTTTGGAGATGGTTATTACTGCATCTATGATGCTGCCAAAGGATATTATAATAAAGAGCCAAAGGATTTAAGCTTAGCAGAGGCAAGTATGTTAGCTGGTGTTCCTAATGCTCCTTCTGTTTATGCCCCAACGGTAAACCCTGACCTTGCTAAAAAACGTCAAAAGCATGTTTTAAATAAAATGGTGGAATATGGTTATATTTCACAAGAAGAAGCCCAAAGTGTTGAATAATTGGGCTTCTTTTTTCATATATTGACTATAAAAGGAGGCACTTATGAAAATAATTGTTTTGCACAAAAAAATAGTAGTATCTATTTTTATTCTTTGCTTTCTGTTTTCTTGTTTTCTTTTTTCCTTCGCTAAACCTTTTTCTTTTGCTTTGGAACTAACCACTAATAGTATCATGGACGAAGCTAGTAAAGAAAGAATTTTAAACCTAACCAAACAAGAGGAAAAAATTGCTTACCTTACTTTTGATGATGGCCCAACCTTAAAAGCTACTGGCAAAATTTTAGATATCTTAAAAGAAGAACAGGTAAAAGCAACTTTTTTTGTGGTAGGAAAACATGTAAAAGAACATCCCGAACTTGTAAAAAGAGCTTATGAAGAAGGACATTACCTTGCTAATCACGGCTATCATCATGATAATAAAAAATTATACCAAAGTAAAGATAGCTTCATCAATGAAATTAAAAACACCGATATTGAAATTGGAAAAGCAATTGGCGTAGATAATTATTGTTCTCATATTTTCCGCTTTCCGAATGGCTACATGTCCTCTCATTATAAATCCAAGAAAAAAGAAGCTGTTACGCTTCTTCAAGATATTAATTATACCTATATTGATTGGAATTGTTTAAATAATGATTCTGTTAAAAAATATAATCATTCTGGATTAATAAAAAATTTAAAGAAGTCTTCTAAAAATAAAGATACCTTAGTTATTTTAATGCATGATACCAATGATGTAAATGATACCTCTGCTATTTTAAAAGACTCTATTTGTTATTTAAGGGAACAAGGCTATGAATTTAGGAACTTTTATGATTTTTAAGAGCGATGTTTTTTGACGCCACCCCCAAAACATCACAAAATAACTTTTACTTCATAGCTATTCCTACTACCATCTAACTTAATTCGATTTTCGACCTCATTGCCATTTAAATATACTTTACTTTCTCCTGCTATAAAGCCGTTTCTTCCCATTGGATTTTTGATTGTAATGTTATAGCTACTTTCTTTATGTTGATACTTCATTTGGTATTCCTGCCAATCCTTTGGAATACAAGGTTCTATTTTTAAATAGCCTTGCTCTACTTTTAGGCCTAATAAGTCCTCAATTCCGGCCTTATAATACCAACTACCAGAACCAGTATACCATGTCCAACCACCACGCCCTGCTAAGTTTCCTGTACCATAAATATCAGCTGGTATTACATATGGTTCTACTTTGTATTTTTGGCTTGCTTCTTTGGTTCGGCTATGCTCAATTGGATTTATCATACGGTATAGTTCAAAGGCTTTGTCGCCAAATCCTAGCATTGCTTCTGCTATAATTACCCAAGTTGAGCTGTGGGTATATTGTCCTCCATTTTCCCTAACACCAGGTAGATAGGCTTTAATATAACCGGGGTTCTAACTTGCTTTTTTCAAATGGTGGGTCTAATAATTTAATAATCCCATTTTCTCGGTCAATTAAATGATTTTCTAAGCTTTCCATCGAAATATATTTTTTATCATTGTCACCTACTTTGGAAATAACACTCCAACTTTGGGCAATGCTGTCAATCCTACACTCTTCGTTTTCCATACTTCCGGAGTACATTTCCATCATCCATAAAGGCTCTTTTGTACCATCTTCCATCCCAGGCATTGGTATTTAATGCTCTTTTTAAATTACTTCGTATTTCTTCATATTTACCGAGCAACCGCTTCTTGTCCTCTTTCTTGGCAAAGGGGAATAAAATTCTCTAAGATTAAGCTTAAGAAAAATCCTAACCAGACGCTTTCTCCTTTTCCTTTATTTCCTACTGTACTAAATCCGTCATTCCAGTCTCCTGAGCCAATCTTAGGTAATCCATTTTCGCCAAAGTTTAGGCTTCTTTCAATGGCTTTGATGCAATGTTCGTAAATCGTTCCTTCTTGTTTACTTGGCAAGTATTTTTCATATCTTTCGTCTTGCCCTTCTTGCAGGGGTTCTCCTTCTAAATATGGCGTTTTAATGTCTAAAATGCTTTTATCTCCTGTAAAGTTAATATATTCTATTACTAAATAGGCAAGCCACAATAAATCATCCGAAAATCTAGTTCGAATTCCTCTTTGGTTTTCTTCATGCCACCAATGTTCTACGTCTCCTTCTATAAATTGATGCTTACTGTGTCTAATAATTTGACGTTTTATCATTTCTGGCTCTAAATATTTTAAACCAATGGTATCTTGCAGTTGGTCACGAAAGCCATAAGCACCACCAGACTGATAATATCCTGTTTTTCCTATTAATCTACTATTAATAATTTGGTAGACCACCCAACCATTTAATAAAATATTGGTTGATTCAAGTGGTGTATACACTTGCAATTTGCCTAAAAATTCTTTCCAATCCTTCTTTACAAGGTTTAGTTCCTGTTTACAATTGGCAACTTTTTGATATTTATAAGCAATATTTTTACAATCCATCTCCTCTTCTTCTGCCCCTAAAATAATAGAAATTTGCTTTTCTTCAAAACTTTCTAACTCAATTTCAATTTCATATGCCATACATGGTTTTTTTCCTAAAGAATTTTCATTGTTTAAAGAGACTTTTTTAATCCCTTCTGGATTACTGATTCCGCCATCTCCTAAAAAGAAATTTTTGTCTCCTGTATAAGATTTAATTCTTTGGCTAGAAGATAGATAAACTCTCGTATTTTCTAAGTCTTCTCGATATAAATTTTTGGCTTGTAGTAAATTACTATTGGCATCAAATTTTAAATCAATATAACCATTTGATTTTATTTCGTCTTCGCCAATAACTGGCTTCATATAATAATATAGTTTTAGTTTTTTTCGATTTGGCATAGTATTTCTTAAGGTTAAGAGGCTTACCTTACAAGCATCCTCTTTTGGTACAAATACTTCTAACTCCTGCTCGATACCATTACTTTTATGAAGATATTTACAATAACCAAATCCATAAATAACATTGTAATTTCTATCGTCTGGCATTGGATTTAGACCAAGTGACCACGTTTTTTTGCTTTCCTCTTCTTTTAGGTAAATGACCTCACTTGGAATATCCTGACTTGGCTTATTACACCAACTAGATACTCGGTTTAATCTACAATTTTTATACCAACTATATCCTCCCATACTTTCTGTTACTACGGTTCCAAATTTTTCATTGGCTAAAATATGGCTCCATACGGTAGGAAGCCTATTTTCTTGGTTCATTCGCATCCAGTATTCTTTTCCGTCTGCTGAAAAGGCACCATATTCATTGTAATATTTCAAATCTTCTTGGTTTTTTAAAATATCGATATCTTCTTTGTCTTCTTCTGGTAATAGTAGACTTGCTACTTCTTGTGCTACGTTTTCTTGCTTTTCTAAATAGTTTTCTTCTACTTCCTTAATGTTGTTTTTCAAACCACCTTTATCACTATCAATAATGATTTGTGCTAAAAATTCTAATAATTCAATATCTTTTTTGTCGATTTCTCCTTTATTTAAAGTAAAGATGCCACCTCTTTGGTTTTTTAAATAACCTATATGCTGATTTAAAATACTGTTTTCTATTTCTTCTTTTACAAAATTTTCATAACTATGCTTTTCCTCGTCTAAAATAACTAACTCTGTATCTACATTTTTCATTCTAAAAAATTCATAGGCTTTTAATACTTCTTTTACAATATAACTGTCACTTACATTTCTTACCTTTAATAAAACAATTGGTAAATCACCTGAAATTCCATATTTCCATAAATCACTTTGATGGTAATTTCTATTTTTCTCCTTAATTTTCAATCTCTCGGCTTTTATAGGATTGTCGAAAACGAGATAAGATAACATTTTTTGATAAATTGCTATATCATTTCCTTTTTGATTTAAATACCTACTTTCCGCTTCTACTCTTGCTTTAGCCAACTCGAATTCTTTGGTTACTTTTTCTACTAGTTGATATTGTTTGATATTTTCCATTACGATATCTTGATTTTCATTTACAGATAAAATAAAGTCAATGGTTGCTTTTTTATTTGGTTTTACTTTAATTGCCCTTTTTAATGCTACAATAGGCTCAGTAACGAGTCCTGTTTTTTTAGATAATGGTATTGAATTTTTAATTCGATTTGGAATTCCTAAATTTCCTCTTGCCATTAATTTTTCAGCATCAACTTCATATTCAAAATCCCCAACTGTTTCACTATTTGTGGATAAGTTGGCTCCTAAATATAGTTTTGGTACATTTGGTTCCCTATTTTTTCTTTGTATAATAATGGAATTAGTTTTTTCGTCTAATTGATTGATTAAAAATAGATTATTAAAAGCAGGATGTGCATAGTCTTGCTCTTTTGGCGATAATACTGGTTCAAAATAACAAGTTACTTCTAAAATTTCTTCTTCGTTTCCTTGGTTTTCTAAGGTTACTCTTCTTAACTCAACAGGTGTGCTTTTGGTAGAACTTATCGTAGTTTTGATTTTAGCTTTAATGTTTCCACCTGTTATTTCTTGTTCGATTTTATCTGGCATAAAGCTTATTTGATACTGATTTTCCTTGTTTTCATTAAAACTATAATGAGAACTTATAATGTTTTTTGTTTTGATATTTTTAATGACAAAGAAAATGCCTTGTGGATAATCGTCTGTTGTTTTAAATCGATTGATATAAATATTGTTATATTTACTAACTCCTCTTCCTTTTTGATCCATAGCAATTACATAGTTTTCATTGGAAATAAAATTACCTGTAATGAATCTTGGGTCAATTTTCTTATATGTGGTTTGTACATAATTTTCATAGTCTTTATATTTCAATTTTTCTACCTTTTCCTTCTTTTCCTTGGTAATAATCGCTTTTTCTGGCATGGTTTCTTGTAATAAAATGTTAACTGCCTCCATTTGGGGATTTTTCATAAATCTTTTTTGCAAAATATTATTACCAAACAAATTATTAATACTTAACAAAATTAAACCTTGATGATGTGCCATATACGTTTTTACTACTTCTGCTGTTTTCCCTTTTTCTACTCTTTCTGGCGTATAATCAATTGCCTCATAAAATCCAAACTCTCCATACATGCCTTCTTTTTCTAATATTTTTAAATTTTTAATTTCTTCTTTTGGTACTTCACCAATTGCTAAGATTCCTCCATAACTTGAAACAACCATCTCATCTGCTAATCCTCTTTTTAGCCCTAACCAAGGTACACCAAAAGCTTTGTATTGATAGTTGGATTGCAAATCCTTTACATTAAAAGCTGCTTCTGAAATTCCCCAAGGAAGGTTCAAATTCTTACTATATTCCATTTGCGTTTTAATCAAAAACTGGCAAGACTCATCTAATAAACTTCCCTCATACTTAGGAATATTAATATTTGGCATCAAATACTCAAAAGCCGTTCCTGACCAAGAAACAAGTCCTTTGTATCTTCCTAATGTGGTAAGTGTTCGGCTTAAATGATTCCAATGTCTACTTGGCACATCTTTTTTAGCAATAGCTACCAAACTGGCTTGTCTTGCTTCAGATGCTAACAAATCATAGTACGAATCTGTTAGCTTATTTTCTTCGATGTTAAATCCAATCGAAAAAATCTGTTGCTCTTGGTTATAAAGCACGCTAAAATCTGTATTTTCAATCAATTGGTCGACCAAACTGATTTCATAAGATTGCCCATAAGATTTGTCCCCTTTGGCAATTTCTGTTAGAAACGCTTTGGTTACATACAAATAGCCTACTAGGTTTCCGCTGTCTACAGTTGAAACATATCTTGGGTTTAGTGGCTCTTTGGTTTGGATGTTATACCAGTTGTACAGATGACCATTCCATTTTACTAGACTTTGTATGGTGTGAAGGATTTTGCTAAGATAATCCATGGCTTTTTCTAAGTTAATATATTGTAAGTCATAGGCAGAAATAACAGCAAGTAAGGATAGCCCTATATTGGTAGAAGAGGTTCTTGGTACAATTTTTTCTTTTCTATCTTCTTGGTAGTTGTCTGGGATTAGGTAGTTGTTTTCTTCTGTTAGATAGGTTTCAAAGTATTTCCATGTTCTTTTTCCAATTTCTAAGACATATTCTTTTTCCTCTTTGGTTAATTGGTCTACTGCACTTATTTTGCTTATTTCTCGACTTATATACCACATAAGCATTGGAGTTATCATCCACCATAATCCTAATAATATGCCAAATGGATTTTGTTTTAATAGACCTAGGCTTATTGCAATAACTCCTGCTAAAACATTAATTGCCATTTGATTGTAATAAGCAGTTAAGCTTGATTTTGCTTGTTTTTCTGCCTCTTCTGAGGTTGTCCATTCTAGCAAATGCTTTTTGGTAACAATTACACGATATAAAGTTTTTACAATAGCTTTGCTTGAGGCATAGGCTTTATAAGGTAAGCAACCGCAAAGTAAGAATAGCTCTTAAAAGACTTCCTTTCATACCTGATATTTTAGGAGCAAAGGTTTTTTGTTTTTCCTCTCCTTCTTTTCGAAAGATACACGCATTCATTATTTCTAACAAAAAAGGAAGAAGGGCAATTCCTAATAAAGTGGTGACACTCCACCAAATTTTTTTTGCTTCTAGGATGCCTACTATATTGCAGTAAACAATAGCTACTACAATTGCTATTTGGGTTAAACTTCTTCTTAAATTATCTAGTATTTTATATTTGGATAGTAAATTTAATGGACTTTTAAAGCTTAACCATTTGGTTATTTGCCAGTCTCCTCTAATCCATCTAGAAAGTCGGTTCATAAAGCTATTATATTTGGTTGGATATCCGATCCATTAGTAAAATATCGCTCACTAATCCACATCGTAAATAACATCCTTCTAGTAAGTCATGACTTAAAACGGTATTTTCAGGAATTTGTTTTTCTAGTACTTTTTCATACGTTTTTAAATCGTAAATTCCTTTTCCTGTAAAAATCCCTTCTTGAAAGTTGTCTTGATAAGTGTCTGATATTGCGTTAGTGTAAGAATCGGTGCCTCCTGCTCCAGCAAATATTTTAGTAAATAGGGTTTTGTAACTAATGTCTAAATTAACACCTATTCTAGGTTGCATGATGCCATAGCCATCTACCACTATATTTTTTTTGCTATCTAAGATTGGCTTATTTAAAATATGTGCCATAGCACCTACTAATTGAAAAGCAGAATTTAAAATTAAGTCTGTATCAGCATCTAGAGTAATGATATATTTGATTTCTTCTTTTGTTTGATTTTCCAAGGTATTCATACGAAAAGGATTTTTTATTTTCCCGAAGTAAATATTGATTAAATTGGGTAAGCATTCCTCTTTTTCGTTCCCAACCTAAAAAACTCCCTTCTTTTTCATTCCATTCACGTTTTCGATAGATAAAATGGAAAATTGGCATTTTTTCTTGCTCTTTTTCATATTTTTTATTTAATTCTTTAACTAATTTTTCTCCTTCTTGCATGATTTCTTGGTCATAGTCTTCTTCTTGTTTGTCACTTTCTTGGCAGTCTCCTAGTAAGGTAAAGTAAATATTTTTGGATTGGTTCGCCAAATAATACACTTCTAATTTTCTAGTTAATTCTTGTACTTTTTCTTTCGAATTTAAAATGGTAGGAATAACTACCATGGTTTTATTAGCTTGGTCAATTCCATTTGAAAAGTCTAGTTTAGGAATCAACTTTGGTTTCACTACTTTACTTAAAATATATTGTATGACTTGTATAGCAATTTCTGTTGCTGGTAGTAAAAATAGGAAAAAGCTTAAAATGTTTTGTCCGAATAAAGCTACTAATACCGAAGAGATAAAAGGATGCTAAGTACTACTACTGCTAATAAATAAGCTTTTGTTTTATCGGCTCCATTCATTTGTCTGCTAGTTTTGTATCCTAAAACATCATATAATTGATTGGTTCCTTTGTCGATTAGGTAATAACCTATATGAGCTTGTTTGCTGTTTAAATCTTCTTTTTTTGCTAACTCTAGTGCTTTTTTAGCAATGTACATTTCCGAAATTTTTGTTTTTTGTGAGATTTGCTTAATTTTATTTCGATAATATTCCTTTGTTTTATCATCCATTTTTTCATAGACATTACTGGGATCTTGTCTTAGAATTTCTTCTACACCATTGATTTTTTCAAAGATTTCTAAAAAGTTAATTCTTCCTATTTTTTTGATACTAGTTATGCTATTTCCAATGGATACTTTTCGAACGGCTATATCAAAATGTTCTTTTTTAATTACGTCAGTTACTGTAGTTCCTGTCATTTCTACTGCTTCTTCTAAGGCTTTTAGGTAGCTATATCCTTTTTTTCCATAACGTTTTAAAATATAAGACATGTATTCAATAAAAGGATATTTCATGCTTTTAAAGACATCTCTTTCTAGCTTTTTTTGCTTTGCTTTAAAGTTTTGCTCTGTTTTTGTTTTATTTTCTACTAATCTTTCTACGATATTTTCTGCTTTGTATTTTTGCATTTGACAGCTATAGATTTTTTCACAAATTTCTCGAATGTTTTCAATCATAGCAATTTGAAGAAATATACCAATGTTCCATATTTCTTCCATACTTAATGTTTTTTTTGTTTGGTAGCTTGCTAAATAGTCCTCTAAGTCTTTTCTTTCTATTTTATTATCGGTATAGGCTACTATTTCAGTTGCTAGTACATAAATTCTAGCAAATCCTTTATAGGTGCCATTGGCAATTCCTACAAAGTTAGTATATTTTTTTAGGGATAAGTCTTTTTCAATTTGTTTTACGGTTTGTTCTATAATATAAAGGTTGTCTAATAGCCATTCTCCTGCTGGATGGATACTAATCCCCAGTTTTAGATGTTCATTTAATAGATTATATACTTGTTCTATTACTTGGAAATTTTCTAACATTTGTGGGACAGGATAAGTTTCTTTTTGAGATTTATTTGTTAAATTATGGTTTCCTGCTTGTTTTTGCAAATGATTTTCAAGCTGTGCTTTGTCTAACAGGGTTCCATTTATTTTTAATACTTTATTTGCTTTCAAAAAATTCCACTCCTTGCTTTTAATATGTTTTACACATATTGTTTGCAAAGAGTGGAAATTTTATACATTGTTTCTTTTGTTAAAGTTCTAAATCGTCTTCTTCTATTGTTGGTTGTTTTGCTGTTAGATTTTCGATTTCAACTTCTTTTTCATTTTCGACAAAGTCTTTTAATGCTTCACTAAATTCATTTTTTAGTATTCTTATATCTGTATCACTTAATTGGGTTGATTCTATTTTTCTAGCATATTCTAAACCTGTTGTTATAACTTTTCCCATTTTTTGAAGGATAGATATGTAGTTTTCATCATATTGTTCATATTGTAATCCTTCTTTTGCAGAATAACACTCTCCTGATTTATATACCATGGTATCTATTGTTTTTCCATTTTTTCTTACACGGTAAGCATCTACTTCATCTATTACTGTATAGGAAACGCCTTCATTTTTTAGCTTTTCTTCTACGGTATAAGGCTCTCCTCCATGAAGAATTATTTCATTTGTTTCTTCATCTAGATAGGCTAGATTTTGGCATGATCTGTCATCAGGAATTTCTATATCCTCTGTTGTGAGTTCCGTATCTCCTGTTTCTTGTTCATATAATTCAATATACAGGTTGGTTATAAAACTCATTACTTCTTCTTTTATTTTCATTTGGTTAATAGCTTGTTGTATAATGTCTTCTTTAGACATTTCCTCATTGTTCCTATTTTCTTCATTGTTTTGCTCTACTATTTCTTTTGCATATTCGGCTTGTTCCTTTTTGTTATTTTGACTAGCTATTGCACAGCCACCTCCACCAATTACCACGACTCCTGCTAGAGCTGCAATCAATGCTCTTTTATTTCTTTCTCGTGTTCTTGCTTCTTTGTCTTGTTCTATTTTGTAATCTCTTAATTTCTGTTTTTCGGCTTCTTGTCCTTCTTTTGGTTGTTTCACAATAACACTTAAATCCTTTTTAAATTTATTTTGTTTTTCTTTTTTGTCTTTATATTCTTCAAAACTTACTATTTTATTTTCCTTTTTTTCCATATGTATTCCCCCTTTTTATGGTACTACATTTCTATTATACCACTTTTTACCTAAAAATGCAAAACCAGTTGACATTTTGTAAAAAATATATTATTATGGTAAATAAATTAATTCAAAAAATTTAAAATCAATTAAAGTTCCAAAAAAGAAAACTTACAAAAAAGTTAGAAAAAATGTGAAATTATAACTTATTTCATTGTTTTTACTTTAAAAGCAATGTTGACATATTAATTAAAACAAATTATAATAATGGAGGAAAATTATCACCAGAAGAAATTGAGAAATTATTAGAAAATTTAGAAAGTGAGGGAAAAGACATGGTAATTGAGGTTCTAGAAAAAGAAAGCCAAAGACAAAGAAATTTGGGAATAAGGCAAGGTATAAAACAGGGGATTTTGGAAACAGCGAAAGAACTTTTAAAATTTGGTATGGACAAAGAAGACATTCAAAAAGTAACAAAACTAACCAAAAAGGAAATAGAAAAACTATAAATTCATCTAAAAAAGACAAGAAAACTCTAGATTTTAACTTGTCTTTTTAACATGAATTTAATTTTTATCATAAAAATAATCCGTAATTCCATTATAAATTCCCCATGCCAATCGATTTTGATACTCGTCTTCTAACAATAGCTTTTCCTCCTCAGGGTTAGATAAAAAGCCACATTCTACAATCGAAATTGGAATTTCTACATGTTTCATAATATATACGGTATCTAACTTCATAGCAACTCTTTTATTTTCTTTTTGAATGGCATCATTTAAATTACTTTGAATTTGTTTGGCTAAATTTGTGCTTTTTTCGTCTCCATTTTTATAGAAACATTGCCAACCCCAATACTCGCCTTGTGGAATCTTATTTAAATGGATACTAACAAAGATGTCAGCACTTGATTCATTTCCTATTTTTACTCGGTTATGAATATCACTTATTTTTTTTTGCTTTAATGTGGTACTATTTAAGTCATAGATTGCATTTTCGTCACTTCTAGTTAAAATTACTGTACTTCCACTTGTT